>NZ_LWGJ01001758.1:0-7570 GCF_001635845.1 Oleiphilus sp. HI0132
TTCTATCTAGCTTAGTCTGAAGCTTTTGTTCAGTCTTTTGCTCGGTCTTAACTTCAAGCTTTTGCTTTACTTTAAGGTTCTGCTCAGATAACTCTTTAACACTCGGCTTGGTTTTAACCGGCGCAAGCTTTGGAAATGCAGCAGGTATAATCAGAGGTGAAATTTTTGATCTTTCAGGCTCAGCAAATTGAGGCTTAGCCGGCTTCACTTTTGCAAAATTTGCTTTTGCAATAACCTTAGGCTTTAACTTGGATCCTACTCTGCCTTCAAGTGGCTCTTTAGACCTTGTATGCATTACATTCACGGAGTCTAGAGAGTGTAATTCCGCGTCACTAAGCTTGTTTTTGTGTATTGTATCTAAGTCTTTTAAAGGTTGCTGATCGGCAACTGAGCCAAGCATATCAAAGAAGTATTCATCCATAGCATCAGATGAGCTGACATTCTCGTCCTGATCGAATTCACGCCCTCCATGAATAGAGTGCTTCTTATCGATATCTTCAGAGCTCATCGCACACTCTCTACAGACTGCTCCGCTAACCAAAAAGCAGCGTAGTAATCATCTATAGCTTGCTCAGAGTAGTCTAAGAAGCATTGCCGAACTCGCGGTGAAAGCGGTTTTCTTAAGTAATAGAGAAATGTTAATAATACTATCTGGGCCTCACACTGAGACCGAAAACTTTGATCATCGTCTTCTCTTACCATTTTAATTGTCGGAATAAGAGATAGGTCAGGCGAAATAGCTTCAGTCGTTTTAACAGTGGAACCACCCAAAATCCCAAGAACTGGCTGAGCGCATTGTGGCTCTGATGCCACCCTGGTAACACTAGTTACCGAATCAACATGACTTGGCTTACGTGAAGTGACAGATCCGCCCTGATTTTGCCGACCTTCATTTGTAAGATTGGCTTCTTCAGCAAACTCACAATCGGCACTTATATTTTCTTGCTCACTGACGTGTGCGCTTTCAGAAATTTGAGCAGATGACTCATTCAGATAGTTTTCGGATGTATGCTCTGCCGAAGAACATGAGCTATCATTAGGCTTACTAACAGGCACAGGGTCGCTACCAAACATATCGCTCAGGTAATCATTTAGCAAATCTTCCGTGCTAGAGTGAGGCGTCCTGCTGTCAGTGTTATCCTGAGTCATTTGATAGTGTAATTAATCTCTCGTATGAGTTTAAAGCCTGATAAAGCCTTAGGCATTATTGCTTGTCAGCTCTTTAAGCGTCTGCAGTAGCTTCTTATAAGCTCTCACTCCGTGAGTATCAGCGTCGTAAATAGATGGTACCAGACCTTTCATACTTGCATCTCGGAACTTCGTATCAACGGGAACGGCATACTTCCAGACATCATCTCCCCACGTCGATTTGATGGTACGCAAGCTTTGTGTTGAAGCCTGTGTTCGACGATCAAACATGGTAGGCAGAATAAGATGTCTTAAATTGCTTTTCTGAGACCGAATAACCATACCCAAAGTATGCATCATTCTTTCCAAGCCTTTAATCGCAAGAAACTCTGTTTGACAAGGTACGATGAGCTGCTGGCTCGCAGCAAGAGAGTTGATCATTAGTACACCCAATGAAGGCGAATTATCGATCAAGACGTAGTCATATTGATCCCACAACATTGCCAGCGTTTTCGAAATGATCAGCCCCATACCTTCAACGCCAACCATTCTACGTTCAAGCGTCGCTAAAGCCGTTGAAGCAGGCATTAAATCCAGACCCGGGCAAGAAGTGTCAGTAATCAGTTGTTCAGGAAGACCATCAGGAACCTTACCCTGATGCATAAACAAGTCGAACGCACTTTGCTCAATCGTATCCGGGTCGTAACCAAAATAACTGGTTAAAGACCCATGCGGATCAAGATCCATAACCAACACTCTTTTGCCTTCTTGTGCCAACAACCCGCCTAGCGTTACTACACTAGTCGTTTTACCGACCCCGCCTTTCTGATTGGCAATACCCCAGATTCTCACCGCGTCACCTCTGAAAAATTATATTTTAGCTTTGCTCAAGCATACCATTTAGCCTAGCTGGCTAGAATATCCTGCTAGGGATACTTGCTAATTCTGTATCGCTTGAACAAATGAACAACGGAAATGGCATAAAGTTGCCGAATTTACGTCACTAATAATCTTAATAGTGTACAGAGCACAAATCGTGCCATCGGCACAGTATTGAAAGGTAAATACTTAGAAAATATTTCTTTATAAATGAATGAGCTACGAGACTTACTTCATTAAGCCCTGACGAATATCCTGACTTTTGGAAATTAATAGAACAACGCGGCGGTTTTTGCTTTTTCCAGCTGCCGTATCATTCCTAGCAGCAGGTTGAAACTCTCCGTAACCCATCGCGCCCATGCGAGAAGGCGACACCCCCTCCAGTGCGAGGTATCTAACAACTGTGGCTGCTCGCGCTGCAGAGAGCTCCCAATTAGATGGGAATACAGGGCTTCGAATAGGAACATTATCAGTATGCCCCTCTACCAGCATAGCGTTATCGTGCTGGTTCATAATACCTGCAATTTTTTCAATAATTGGCAAAGCATCATCAACAGGCTCCACACCGCCGCTTTGAAAAACAACCGTATCATCCAACGAGATCTCGATCCAATCGTCTTTCTTCTGAACGCTTACCTTTTCCTCGAATATCAAGTCTTCAAAGTTATCTTCAAACTCCCCTGCTATCATTTCGAGTTGGAGGTCTTCTTTGCTAGGTTCCTTCTTTTTCTTTCGTTGATCAGGGGGTGGTGATGACTCACCGATCATTGGTTGGATAAAAATTTCACGTGAATCCGGAGAGGTAGAGCGAGGACTTATATCTCCAACCTGAATTGGCTTTATGGTTTTCGCGGGAGCGTTAAAGACCCCTTCCAAACTCTCAGAAAGGACTTTATATTTACCTTCATTTACCGAAGAAATTGAATACATCACAACGAAGAAAGCAAACAGCAAAGTGATAAAGTCAGCGTATGATACTAACCAACGCTCATGATTATCATGCTCTTCTTCTAATTGCCTGCGCATAGCTTAGCTCAAGTGATAGTTAAGTGATAAAGCCGCGTAGCTTTAGCTCGATTGAACGAGGGTTCTCTCCCTCTGAGATTGCCACCAAGCCTTCGATAAGCATTTCTCTATACTGGGATTGCCGTTGAATCACAGACTTTAGCTTACTACCGACTGGGAAAAACAGCAGGTTGGCAAATGCAACGCCATAAATTGTCGCTACAAAGGCAGTCGCGATACCAGCGCCAAGAGAGGATGGGTCAGCAAGGTTACTCATAACATGTATCAGACCCATTACTGCGCCAATGATACCAATGGTAGGAGAATACCCCCCCATCCCGTCATAGATCTTTGCTGAACTAAGGTCATGACGCTCTTTAGAAATAAGATCCAACTCAAGTACATTTCTAATCACTTCAGGCTCAGCACCATCAACGAGCAGCTGAAGACCTTTACCAGCAAAAGGCTCATCTTCTTTCTCGACTGAAGACTCTAGCCCAAGCAAGCCCTCTTTTCTTGCTCGCATACTCCAGGAAATAACCTTTTCAATCCCGTCATCAATCGACACATAAGGCGGTATAAACACCCAGCGCAACATGACAATGCCTCGCTTTAATGTCTGAAAAGGAGTTTGTAACAATATCGCAGCAAACGTACCGCCTATAACTATTAAGGCAGCGGGGCCATTAAATAATGAATCAATATGGCCACCCTCTAGGTAGTTACCACCTAAAATGGCACCAAAGCCAAGGATAACACCTAAGATACTCAGCAAATCCATTACATCACTCCTTCAATCACGTGATCTGCTATGGCGTCAATATCAAAAGAGCCGTCAGAGTAACCAGCCTTGTCAACTGCCATCGGCATTCCATAAATTACGCAGCTTTTTTCGTTCTGAGTATAAACCGTGGAGCCAGACTGTTTAAGCAAGCGGCAACCTTCTCTACCATCGGCCCCCATACCAGTCAGAACAATTCCCAAAACTCTTCCGGGGAACGCTTTCGAAGCTGAACCGAAAGTCACGTCGACGGAAGGTTTGTAGGTCAACCTAGCATCACCTTCCAAAATTGAGATAGACCGACCTTTACCCGAGACAATCATTTGCTTAGCTCCAGGTGCTAAAATTGCTGTTCCTGCCTGCAATGTTTGCCCATCTACTCCATGCTTAACGGTAAGTTGACATAAATTGTTTAGGCGCTCTGCAAATGCAGGGGTAAAGGTCTCAGGCATGTGCTGAACAATCAGTACAGGAACCGGCAGATTAGCCGGTAGCTTTGACAGTACTTTTTGTAAGGCAACCGGCCCACCCGTTGAAGCGCCGATGACTAGAAGGTCTACCGGGTGAGATAACTTCTTGGCTCTGTGCGTGGCGCGTTGACCACGATTAGTACTCTGTACTTCCGGGCGTGACGGCACACTTTTATTTGTAGTGCTTGGGCGTCCGCTCACTGCTCTACGCTTTAAAACACTTGAACTCTCACTTGCTTGTATACTGGATGAAGCCTCGGGGTTTAGTGAGCTAGCGCTGCTAACCGAGCCACTTTGAGAAGTTCCACTCTTTTTTGCAATAGCCAGGATTCTTTTCTTCAGAACCTCTTGCATTTTCCCTGCATCGCGAGCGATATCTTCAAAATTCTTTGGTAAAAAATCGACCGCTCCAGCTTCTAGCGCATCTAGCGTTACACGAGCACCTTCGTAGGTAAGAGATGAGAACATTAGAATAGATGTAGGACATTCTTGCATGATATGGCGAATAGCTGTAACGCCATCCATAACAGGCATCTCGTAATCCATGGTGACCACATCAGGGGACAATTTCTTTACGAGCTCAATTGCTTCACGCCCGTTTGACGCAGTACCAACGATCTTGATTTCAGAAACCAAGCTTAGAATTTCACAAACCCGTTTCCGAAAAAAGCCAGAATCATCTACAACTAATACAGTGACACTCATCGAATCTAACAAGCGCCCCCGTAGCGATAAAGATTGCAGCGTGTACTATAGCGACAGCGCATCCTGATTTTTAGCCTATGCGTAGCGGTCTAATAGACTTGGAATATCTAGTATCAAGGCGATACGACCATCACCCGTAATCGTTGCGCCGGCCATGCCTGCTGTGCCATGTAGCATGTCACCAAGTGGTTTAATCACGACTTCTTCTTGGCCAACCAACTGATCCACAATAAAGCCTACGCGCTTACTACCCACAGCGACAATCACCACATGAGCAGAATCAGTATCTTCAGTGTATGAATTCACTAACCAGCGTTTGATGTAAAACAAGGGATAAACATTATCACGAACAACAACACACTCCTGTCCATCAACAACATTTGTCTTGGTCAAATCAAGGTGGAAAATTTCAACCACACTAACCAGAGGAAAAGCAAAGGACTGATTTCCAAGCTTAACCATCAAGGTAGGCATGATCGCCAAAGTTAAGGGTACTTTAATTGAAAGTCGCGAGCCTTTACCTAACTCAGAATCAATATTTACCGTACCGTTTAACTGGGTAATTTTTGTCTTAACAACATCCATTCCCACACCACGGCCGGAAATATCGGATATTTCCTGCTTAGTCGAAAAGCCAGGTGCAAAAATAAGGTTATAACATTCGCTATCGCTTAAGCGATCAGCAGCGTCTTGGTCGTAAATGCCTTTTTCAACAGCTTTTTGACGTAGAACCTCAGCATCCATACCTGCGCCATCATCTTCAATGGCTAGCATGATATGATCACCTTCCTGCTGTGCTGACAGAACCACCTGCCCTATACGTTCCTTACCTTTCGTCACACGGTCATCAGGCATTTCAATGCCGTGGTCTACAGCGTTTCGTACAAGGTGAACCAAGGGGTCAGATAGCGCTTCAACAAGGTTCTTATCAAGGTCAGTATCTTCACCAACCAGAACCAGGTTAACCTCTTTCTTAAGGTTCCGAGCCAAATCTCGCACAACCCTGGGAAAACGTCCAAAGACCTTCTTAATCGGCTGCATTCGAGTTTGCATAACCGCTGACTGAAGATCACCTGTCACGACATCTAAGTTGGACACAGCCTTCTGCATGGACTCGTCACTGCTTGCATCGCCAAGACGTTTTAGTCGGTTACGCACAAGCACCAATTCACCCACCATATTCATGATATCGTCTAGGCGCTTTGTATCAACACGAACTGTTGTTTCTGTCGCTATGGTTTCATTCTTCTTCGATGCCGCTTTAGCAGCTGGTTTTGCAGCCGGCTTTGGCTTAGCTGCAGCTGCTGAGGCTGGGGCCGGTGCAGGCGCTGGCTTTGGTGTGGGCTCTGGAGCCGGCGCAGAACTGGCAGCAGCCTTGGTCGTTGGCGACCCGCCTGCTCCATGAAGTTCATCCAGTAGCTTTTCGAACTCATTATCGGTAATCAACTCTCCATCACCGCCAGCAGGAGTAGCTGACGCTTCAGACGTGGCATCACCTGCAGCAATACCTTCGCTATTGAACTGACCTTCACCATGCAAGTCATCCAATAGTTTTTCAAATTCTTCTTCGCTTATATCACCCGACTCTGGCGAGCTGTTCGTGTCGCCACCCGCAGCCGGTTCTTCAAAAAACAAATCCGCCGAGGAGCTGTCTGGTGAAGCTGAGGCACCAGCACTTTCGCTGACACCAACAGGAGCACCGGAACCGTGTAGCTCATCTAACAAGTTTTCGAATTCGTCATCGGTAATTTCGTCAGATTCTTGTTCGGATGCCGCTGGTGCACTCCCTTTACCCGCATCATCATCTAATGCATCCAAGAGCTGTTCAAACTCATCATCAGTAATATCAGCCTCTTCAGCAGAGGCTTCTGCAGCAACCGGCTCCGGTGTTGGTTCAACAGCTGCAGGTTCAGCAGCAGGCGCAGCATCAGCAGGTTTCGCAAAACGTTCTAACTCACTTAAAAGCTGTGGGTCAGCTGGGGTTGGATCTTGGCCATCTCTGACTTCACTGAACATTTCGTTTACAGAGTCTAACGCACGTAAAACGACATCCATTAAGTCAGCATCAAGACTTCGCTTACCATTTCGCAGAATATCGAACACGTTTTCTGCAATATGACAACACTTGACCAGTGCATCCAACTGTAAAAAGCCTGCTCCACCCTTTACAGTGTGAAACCCTCTAAAAATTGCGTTTAGCAAATCTTTATCGTCTGGATTTTGCTCTAGATCAACCAGTTGCTCTGAAAGAAGCTCGAGTATCTCTCCAGACTCTACAAGAAAGTCCTGAAGTATCTCATCATCCGCTTCAAACCCCATCTTCTACGCCCCTTTAAAATCCTAGACTGGACAGCAAATCATCCACATCATCCTGGCCAGAAACAACGTCTTCGCGTTGCTCTGCATGGAGTTGTGGACCTTCACCCTCAATGCCTGTTTCTTGTTTTTCTACTTCGTGGACTGTTCCTGTAATCTGGTCAACCTTACCGGCCATTCTGACCAAATTAACAAGATTCTCTTCAACATCTTTAACCAATCCGGTGACTCGTTGAATCACTTGACCAGTTAAGTCTTGGAAAGACTGCGCTAACAGTATTTGCGT
>NZ_LWGJ01001759.1:0-862 GCF_001635845.1 Oleiphilus sp. HI0132
GCTAAAGTTAGCACGCTATCTGAAGAGCAGTTAGAAATATTGCGTTCTGAGGTCAATAACTTGACCGTAGAAGGCGATTTGCGTCGTGAACTTCAAATGAATATTAAACGGTTGAAGGACCTGGGTTGTTATCGTGGTCTTCGTCATCGTCACAGCTTGCCTGTGCGCGGTCAGCGAAGCAAAACGAACGCACGTACCCGTAAGGGCCCTCGTAAACCAATTCGTAAATAATAGGAATTCGTAATGGCAAAGCCAGGTACACGTACCCGTAAAAAGGTGAAAAAGACTGTTGTTGATGGTATGGCTCATATCCATGCATCATTCAACAATACTATCGTTACCATTACTGACCGCCAAGGCAACGCTCTATCTTGGGCAACTGCTGGTGGATCAGGTTTCCGTGGTTCGCGAAAAAGTACACCTTTTGCTGCGCAGGTAGCAGCTGAAAGAGCCGGTAATGCGGCTGCTGAATACGGCCTTAAGAACTTAGAAGTTCAAGTTAAGGGTCCTGGACCAGGACGCGAGTCCGCTGTTCGCGCTTTAAACGCTTGTGGTTATAAAATCACAAATATCACGGATGTGACACCTATTCCACACAATGGTTGTCGCCCACCTAAGAAACGTCGCGTTTAGAGGATTAGCAAATGGCTCGTTATATTGGACCAAAATGTAAACTGTCACGCCGTGAAGGTACTGACTTATTTTTGAAAAGTGGCGCTAAAGCGCTAGATTCAAAGTGTAACTTAGAAACTGCTCCAGGTATGCACGGTGCTCGTCGCGGACGTTTGTCTGAATACGGTACCCAGCTACGTGAGAAGCAGAAAGTTCGCCGTCTATACGGTGTTCTTGAAAAACAGTTCCG
>NZ_LWGJ01001760.1:0-533 GCF_001635845.1 Oleiphilus sp. HI0132
CTCGTCAGGTATCGCTGTTGGTATGGCGACTAATATTCCACCACACAACTTAACTGAAGTTGTTGGTGCTTGCCTTGCTCTGATGGAAAATAGTGATATTACCTGTGAAGAGTTGATGGAAATTATTCCAGGTCCAGATTTTCCAACCGCTGCGATTATTAATGGTCGTGCAGGGATAGTCCAGGCTTACCAGACTGGCCGCGGGAAAATTTATTTAAGAGCGCGCTATGAGGTCGAGACCGATAAGAATGGAAAAGAGCGCATTGTCGTTACAGAAATTCCATATCAGGTTAATAAAGCCCGTTTGATAGAGAAAATAGCCGAGCTTGTTAAAGACAAGAAGATCGAAGGTATTACCGAGCTTCGTGACGAGTCTAATAAAGAAGGTATGCGAATAGTGATCGAACTTCGACGTGGCGAAATGCCTGAAGTGATCATGAACAACCTTTATGCCCAGACTCAACTTGAGAACGTATTTGGTATTAATATGGTTGCTTTGGTTGATGGTGAGCCAAAGACGATCAATCTAAAGC
>NZ_LWGJ01001761.1:0-571 GCF_001635845.1 Oleiphilus sp. HI0132
TCATTGATGAAATTCACCGAATGAATGCTTCAGTTGAAGAAGTCTTATATCCGGCAATGGAAGATTATCAGCTCGATATCATGATAGGTGAAGGTCCGGCTGCAAGGTCTATCAAGCTCGACTTACCTCCCTTTACGCTTGTTGGTGCAACCACGCGAGCAGGTTTGCTCACCTCTCCGTTAAGAGACCGATTTGGGATCGTTCAGCGTCTTGAGTTCTACAATAACCAGGATTTGAGCTCCATTGTTAGTCGTTCAGCCCAGTTACTCGGATTAGAGATTGAACAGGGTGGAGCCGATGAGATAGCCTGTCGTTCCAGAGGGACGCCCCGGATAGCCAATCGATTGCTAAGGCGAGTAAGAGACTACGCCGAGGTTAAAGGTAATGGTGTCTTGGATAAGAACAATGCTGATAAAGCCCTAAGTATGCTCAACGTTGACGCAAAAGGCTTGGATCAAATGGATCGGCGCTTACTACTCGCGGTACTCGAAACATTTGCTGGCGGCCCGGTTGGCGTAGAAAGCATGGCGGCAGCAATTAGT
Organism: Oleiphilus sp. HI0132; assembly: GCF_001635845.1. Classification (NCBI taxonomy): domain Bacteria; kingdom Pseudomonadati; phylum Pseudomonadota; class Gammaproteobacteria; order Oceanospirillales; family Oleiphilaceae; genus Oleiphilus; species Oleiphilus sp. HI0132. The sequence goes on from NZ_LWGJ01001761.1 coordinate 543, forward strand.
GAGGAGCGAGGCACGGTTGAGGATGTCTT
>NZ_LWGJ01001762.1:0-808 GCF_001635845.1 Oleiphilus sp. HI0132
TATGATGCAGTCGATGAAGGGATGGATGTGTGGGCTTTCGTTCAGTCGGCACCGAGAACCATTGTTAAAGATGCTGAGCCGATAGCGCTGCATTCATTAGGGGAGTTGTTAGCCGATACCTCGCCGATGCCAGACGATTTGATTGCACCGAGGGTTTTAACGCCCGGCGGCATGATTGTATTTGGTGGTGCGCCTAAGGTGGGGAAAAGTGATTTTCTGTTGTCTTGGTTAACGCATATGGCGGCAGGCGTGCCCTTTCTTGAGCTCACGCCCTCAAGGCCATTGCGGGTGTTTTACTTGCAAGCCGAGGTTCAGTATCACTACTTGCGTGAGCGGATCCAGTCCATGGGTTTGCCAGAAGCAGTAAGTCGCCAAGCTGCCAATAACCTTTTGGTCACACCTCAGCTTCGTTTAGTGCTCAATGATCAGGGTGTTGAGCAAGTGATCGAGGCACTGCAGCGGGCTGCGTCTCAAGGTGGTGTCGACATTCTGGTAATTGACCCTATTCGCAATGTGTTCGACGGTGGCCCTGAAGGCAATAGCGAAAACGACAACAACGCGATGTTGTTTTTCTTGCGTGAGCGAGTTGAGCAATTGCGTGATGCGGTCAATCCCGATGCGGGAATCATCCTTGCTCACCACACCAAGAAAATCAGTAAAAAACAGGTCGAGGAAGATCCATTTCTAGCCTTGTCAGGTGCAGGCAGTTTGCGTGGTTACTACACCACCGGCATGTTGCTGTATCGACCTGATGAAATGCTGACGGATCGCACCTTGGTGTTCGAGCTGCGCAATGGACCTGGCTTAC
>NZ_LWGJ01001763.1:0-640 GCF_001635845.1 Oleiphilus sp. HI0132
AATATGCAGACTCTACCAACAATAAGAAAAACGCATGTCCATTGCATTTAATATAATCGTTCGACGCACACAGAAACTAGCGGTATTAAGCTTGTCTCTGCTATTGGCCGCCCTATCTACTGTTCAGATTACGCAAGCAGAAGATCTACATGCTCCTGAAAATCTTGGCATGATCGACCTTCGTCAAAAAGATTGGGGGCAGGGCGATAACTTCAGCTTGCAAGGCTCTTGGCGTTTTACCTGGAATGCTTTTACACACGATACGGCAAACATGCATCGATATTCCTGGAGTGACGTACCAGTTCCTGGGCCATGGAGTGAACACGCCAATAATAAGCAAGAGGCTGAGTCTGCTATACTTCCCATTGGTTATGGTACCTACTATATAAAATTACTTGTCCCGAAAGATAAACAGAAAGTTTTCATACATCTTCCTGATATGGCTAGTGCCTATGAGCTTTGGCAAAACGGAGCTTTCTTGGCGGGAATGGGGTAATAGGCGTAAACAAGGAACAAGAAGAGGCTGATTATCTGCCGCGAGTTTACGAACTAAGGCCCGAAAATGGTGAAGTCGAGCTATTTATCAAAACCTCAAATTATCACTATTTATGGGGGGGTATTTGGCATGCACCTACGCTCA
>NZ_LWGJ01001764.1:0-743 GCF_001635845.1 Oleiphilus sp. HI0132
TGCTCGTGGCTTAAGGTCGATTTTGGAGAATGTTTTACTCGATACTATGTATCACATTCCATCCGAGTCGGGCATAAGCAAGGTTGTTATTGATGAAAATACCATCAATGGTGAGTCTGAACCGATCAAGATCTACGATAATGGTGAACAGGCAAAAGCCTTGCCTGACAGCTAAGTTCGACTAAAATCGATAAAACCATGTCCATGAAGGTGGGCATGGTTTTTTTTTACCTGGCTGATATGGAAAAGTTCTAATATTCTCGCCCGGTTTGTCTTGTATTTAAAAAATATAGCCCCACTTATGAGTCAAAGCATCTATTTGTGATTGAGGAATTGTATGTCTGATCAAGATAAAAGCACGGAATCAGAAAGCGTTGAAAAAGATATCGTGATAACTGCGCCGGAAGGCCATATCCCCATGTTGCCCTTGAGGGATGTCGTTGTCTTTCCGCATATGGTGATTCCTCTTTTCGTTGGTAGAGAAAAGTCTATTATGGCGCTTGAAGCGGCCATGGCTTCTGACAAGAAGCTTCTCTTACTCACACAAAAAACTGCCATCGAAGACGATCCGTCAATCGATGAATTATATTCCGTTGGTACGGTTGCAAATATATTGCAAATGTTAAAGCTGCCCGATGGTACGGTTAAAGTGCTGATCGAAGGTGAGTACCGAGTCAGTGTTGATCGGGTTGCTTCAGAAGAGTTCTTGTCAGCAAAAAAGAGTGAGCTGGAAGAGTCTCACC
>NZ_LWGJ01001765.1:0-1009 GCF_001635845.1 Oleiphilus sp. HI0132
GAGGTTGCTTGTATTGCAGAAATTATGACAGCGGAGCGAGAACGTTAATGACAATCCACCCTGATGCCAAAATCCATTCAGACACTAAAGTTCACCCTCAAGCAATAGTAGAAAAGGGGGCAATAATTGGTGCTGGTGTGGAAGTTGGTCCTTGGTCGTATATTGGTGAAGGTGTCGAGATAGGGGAAGGTTCACAGATACTTTCTCATGTGGTTGTTAAAGGGCCGACAACGATTGGTCGGAATAACAAGATCTTTCAGTTCGCCAGTGTTGGAGAAGAGTGCCAGGATAAAAAATATGCTGGAGAGCCTACCCGATTAATTATTGGCGATAATAATATTATTCGTGAAAACTGTACTATTCATCGCGGTACTACTCAGGACCAGTCGGAAACGATCATTGGTAGTGATAACCTCTTCATGGCTTATGTACATGTAGCGCATGACTGTGTTATCGGTGATAACTGTATTTTTGCTAATAGCACAACCCTGGCGGGCCATGTTCATGTTGCAAGCAATGTGATTTTGGGTGGCGGAACGATGGTTCATCAGTTCTGTAAGATCGGGGCGCATAGTATGAGTGCTGGCGGGAGTATTGTTCTACGTGATATTCCTGCTTTTGTCATGGCTAGTGGTCAATCTGCCTCGGCTCATGGTCTGAATACCGAAGGTTTGAAGCGAAGAGGGTTTACCGCTGATGATATTCGGGAGCTAAAGCGTGCCTATAAAGTTATCTATCGTCAAGGCTTGAACTTGAAGGATGCGCTTATTGAGCTAGAAGAGGCAGCGGCTTCGTCTGCACATGTTGCTCACTTCGTTGAAAGTATCAAGAACTCATCTCGGGGCATTATTCGTTAGGCTGATATGAAGGGTAGCGCTGAAGAACACCAATCGGTTCAAGAACAACTTTCAGATAACGTTGTATCTGAACGTCCAGTGACTATCGCAATGGTAGCCGGTGAAGCCTCCGGAGATATTTTAGGTGCGGGTTTGATCAAGTCCCTGCTTAA
>NZ_LWGJ01001766.1:0-993 GCF_001635845.1 Oleiphilus sp. HI0132
GGTTTGCTTTCAAAAGAGAAAATGACACCCATTCAGCTCTCAGGCGGTGAACAACAGCGTATCGGTATTGCCAGAGCCGTTGTCAATAAACCTCCCGTTTTGTTAGCCGATGAACCAACCGGAAACCTCGACCCCGAGCTTTCAGCCGAAATCATGAACTTGTTTAGCGAGTTCAATCAAGTCGGCGTCACGGTACTGATAGCGAGCCACGACTTGGCATTGATTCATCATATGCACTATCGCGTAATCTCGCTTCAGCAAGGAAGTCTGATCGACTCACGTTCTCAATTTGCCGGAGCAGATGACTAATGGCTGAGCTACCCAAATCTTCAGGCGCTCGACCTGCTCCTCCGCCAAGTGCTGCAAACCACTATATAGAACACCATAAAAAGGTGGCTAAGGCGACTCTGCTGTCATTGCTAAAAACACCCATTGCCAGTCTCTTTACCTGTGCAGTGCTCGGCATAGCTCTGGTTCTGCCAGCTTTGTTGACTAGCCTTTTAAGCAATATTGAATCACTAGGTGAAGATTGGGATGGCAGCGCACAAATAACGCTCCTACTTAAAAAGGGCGTGCCGCTTATTGATGGACAAAGGCTTGCTGACGATATTGCAAAAAGAAAGAGTATCACCAGCAGCCAGTTTATCGATAACGATAGCGCGCTGAGCAATTTTAAAGAACGCTTCGAGTTTGCCGATGCAATCGACTACTTAGACAGCAACCCCTTGCCGCATGTCATTATTGTTCGCCCATCAGATGCTCTAAATACGATTGAGCATATTGAGCAGCTCAAAGATGCTCTAATTACTCTTCCTGAAATCGAAAGTGCGATACTCGATGTGGTTTGGGTAAAGCGGCTTCAGTCGATCATTAATATGCTTCAGCAAGCAGTAAGCGTTATCGGAATAATGCTCGCACTGGTTGTTATTCTGGTGCTAGGGAATACCATTCGCCTAGCAATCGAGAACAAAAAAGAAGAAATTATTGTAATTA
>NZ_LWGJ01001767.1:0-823 GCF_001635845.1 Oleiphilus sp. HI0132
GCTAATTTTGGTAGTGACAATGGAAAGAAGCTAAAGTTTCTCAAGGCAGGTGTCTCAGTCAGAACATCGAGCGGCGCTGCGGTAAACGAAGTTATGAATCATGATGCTTTGGTTCGCCATCAGATCGTGATGCTTTTAAGTCGTCAGACTGAAGAAACACTCGGTACTTCAGCAGGTCAGGAGAAGGTTCGACTTGAAGCGTTAGAACTTGTGCAGCAGATTCTGGAAGAAGAAACGGGTGATGGGCAGATAGATGATCTCTTGTTTACCAGCTTTGTTGTTCAGAGATAAGGCTTAGCGACTTCTAAAGCGAAAATAAGAAAGGGGCCGTAGGGTAGAGAGCTTAGGCGATTTTGCCAACCCTTTCGTTCGGCTTATCCAGTTCGCATTTTTCGACGCCGTCTTCCCAGCCTGCTTCCCATGCAGCTTGCACTACTTCGCCAGAATAAGGGCACTGCTGAATATCTGCTCCCATCACTCCCGCCATATATCCCTGACGATAAGCTTTGTTTAGTGAGTCAATATCCCAGCATAAAGAAAAGTCTTGGGCCATTTGGCCACTCCTTTCATTAAGCTGCCTTGCACTTTTACAAGCATCATTGAGATAGCCATATTCAATACGCCACATGAGATGTAGAGCAGAATATAGCTTCCCGTTCGGCTAACAAAGTGGTTTGGCAACGCCATCCACATTAAGAATCCTTACTTATTCACAAAGCCTGAACATAAACTTAATGCTCAGAACGCTCTCCTACAAGCGTGAAATGCCTTATTTATATAATTTTATTTGGCGTGTAAGTCATCATTTTAAGATGAAACAATT
>NZ_LWGJ01001768.1:0-778 GCF_001635845.1 Oleiphilus sp. HI0132
TTTCATCGATCTGTCCAAGGCGAAGCAAGTAAGAATAAACGTTTGGAACAAAAATTAGCCGAGCTACAGGCTCGTCATGAAAAGTACCAGGCTGAGGTCAGTGAACACTTTATGGATACCGCGCAAGCTGTACACACCCTCAATAAAAGCTACCGAGAGGTGCATGAGCAGCTCGCCAAAGGCGCAAGCCGCTTGTGCAATGAAGAGCAAGCTGAAGATTTTCTCGCAATCGGCCAATCTAACGCAAGTACTGATAGTGCTGCACAGAAACCCCGCGCTGAAGTTTACACACCACCTATGGACTATGCTCCAAAGAATAGCGACGCCGACACAGGCACACTGTCAGAAACTTATGGCATTACTAAAAAAGAAGTTAGCTCGGAGCAAGAAGAAGAGCTGCTTGTTAAAGAGCCACCAAGAATCTAGGCCATTAAACTGGATTATCGATATCGATAAACTCAAACTCGATATCAAACTTTTCCTGTAAATGTTGCCCAAGTGCTTGAATCCCCCCTTTCTCGGTCGCATGATGGCCTGCGGCGAAATAGGCGACCCCGGTTTCTCTTGCGACGTGAACGGTTGGCTCGGATATCTCACCACTTAGGTAAGCATCAAGGTTCTGACTCACTGCAAGGTCAATCATCCCCTGGGCTGCACCAGTACAAAACCCAATATTCTGTATTAACCGGTTAGGCTCACCAACAAACTCGCATTGGCGACCTAGCTTGTTAGTCACATGCTCGGAAAACTGCTCAACTGTTACCGCCTTATCTAAGCG
>NZ_LWGJ01001769.1:0-5013 GCF_001635845.1 Oleiphilus sp. HI0132
ACTTGTCTGCGCATTAACCGACTGATACTGATGTAATGCATTCATATTATTCTCCTGCAATCACTAAGGTACTATTTCCTTAGCTACTTCTTTTATTATTAATAACAAACTTTATTTGTCTGAACCTGTTCCTGCTAGCGCATCTAACTGCGCCTTTATAAAATCCATCGTACTATTTAATTTCGAAACTGCGATATCCGCTGCCGTAAATTCACGCGCCAAGCGACTTGTTAAAGACTCAATTCTCTCATCAAGCTTTAAACGCTCCTCATTAATCATTGCTAACGACTTACTTAATGTATCGTTCTTTGTTGTCAAAGAACCATCAATTGATACAATCTGAGTAATTAGATCAACTAACTGCTCACCGACACCTTCAATATAGGTTACCGAACCTCTAGAACCGGTTGCTGTACCTTCAACTGTAACCCGAATGCCTTCAGAATCATCACCCGTCGCAGCACTTAGCGTTTGACCCGAGCCTATCGCTGCCACACCATTAATCGTACCCTCAACATCAACCCCATCGGTACCAGCAGCCACACTCAAACCCAGTTGAGCTAAAGTATTTGTATCAACAGCTGAAACTTCAACCTTTGAACTCGATCCATAGACATTAGAGTTAATCACTAACTGGTTTGAAGCATCTAAACTTACAGTCACAGACTTACCTGCAGCATTCAGCGCCGAGTCAGCATTAATCTTTGACTGTAATTCTGCAGCCAGCTGCGTCTGCGTATAGCTCGCTGCATCGAGTGTAATACCACCACTTTCAACGCCATCTATCTTGATAGTAAGCTCATCATTGTTTGCATCGATCGTTGTACTCGCACCTAGACTAACCCCGCCAACTAACTCACCACGCGTTGCAGCCGTTGTCACCTCAATGTCATATGTGCCAGGCTTAGTATTAATACCTGCCGTTTCAAAACTTACTTGAGCATCACTTGTTCGACCCTGCTCACTAAATAAAGCCGAAACATCACTAGGGTCTGAAGCCAACTTATCAGCCAAGTCACTTTCATTCAGCTCTAACAAGCCAGTCTGGTAATTAGTAGAAATTCCGATATCTGCCAAACTTCTAACATTGGCATTTTCCAGGCCAGCAACGGTAGTACCTAACACGCTGCGCACCTGATTCATTAAACTTCGAGTCGTTGAGTCACCCAATAATATGCCAGCTTCAACACCGCTACTCGGGTCAAACTCGGTATTTTCGTTAATCAGAGTCTGCAAGGCATTAAACTTTTCAACAAACTCAGACACTTTCTCTATCACTGCAGAGTGATCATCTGCTATGACCAGACTCGCTGGTGCACCATCATTTGTACCATTTAATGACAACTTTAAACCCGGGATAGCGTCATCAATCTCGTTGCTAGAGCGAGTAATTGACACACCATTAAGTTTAAATGCTGCATCTGCAGCAGGCTGGCTTTGAATCAGATTGGTGGCACCTGCGGTATAAGCAAGACGTGACAAGCCATTTGCATCGGTATTACTTGCATCACCCGTGTCAGTAACGCTTATATCGATAGTTTTATCAAGACCCGTTTCGTCGGCGTTAAAGACTAGCTTATAGCCCGTACCGGTATATAAGACTGATGCAGTCAACCCCACATCCTCTTCAGCATTAATTGCTGCAGCAATACCATCGAGCGTATTGTTTGAGTTATCAATCGTTACGTTGGTAGTTTTGCCATCCACCACGATAGAAAGCGCACCCTCACCTAAAGCAGTGGTATCTGAATCACTAAATTCTGTCGTTGTTAATGTTTGAGATACAGCTAAAGCGGAGACTTCTAAAGTATGAACACCCGCACTCGCTTCACTTGTATTAACCGTAGCGGAAAATGCTGAGCTTCCAGAAGAAACAGTTTTCGATTCAAATAACTGGGGATTTGATAATGTACGAGCAGGTAGACGAAGATCAGTAACTGCTGATTTAATCTGCCCAAAGATAGATAACTCAGCATTAATTTCAGCTTCTTGACTATCTAGGCGAGCCTCAACCGGAGCGCGCTCTGCATTAGCGAGATTATCAATTAGCTCACTGGTGAGAACACCCGAACCAATTCCAACCGAAGATACACTTGCCATACTTATCGCCTCGAATACCACAGGATTAAATAAGCGTTAAAGCCACAATGACTTTGACTCACTCTAACCCAGCGAAAACTTTGTCTATTGAGTCAACACTACAATAACTCTATATAGCGCTCTTGTAGAATATATCGGCAAGAAGGGGCAAAAGTTTACCCCCTAAATTGTAACGAACTGTGAAAAGCTTGCCACTTGCACGAGCACCACCCTTCACAGTTTACAAAAAATATTACACTTTAGCCTTAAAAAGACTCAATGGCTCATTCTGCTGCAAGTCTTGAGCCAACTTCAGTGCGACATCGTCAGGAATTTGTCTAATCACCTCAGATGTATCCTTATCAACGACCGTAATAATCGTCTTACCGGATGTATCATCAAGATTAAACTGAAGATTTCGCTCTACAGATTGAACGTAGTCATTAAGCTGAGTCACTGCCTGACCCACACTCTCAGTTGCTGAAGATTGATCAAGCTCAGAAACTTCCTCAACTGACTTATCGACTGCGTCTTTCTTAGGCGAATCGCCAGCCTCACGTGTTTTCTGAGACGACGATGCTGCCGCTAGCCGTAAAGACTGCTCCACACCTTGTAATTTTACGTCGCTCATATAAGCACCTCATTTAACTTATAACCAAACAAGCCGACTTTGATTTTCATCAAAGCCGGCATCATATCAACTAAGCACTAAACCCTTACTGAAGAAGAGATAGAACTTGCTGAGGTCTAGCATTTGCTTGTGACAATACTGAAATACCTGCCTGCTGTAGAACCTGAGACTTAGACAATGCCGCAGTTTCTGCCGCGAAGTCCGCATCACGAATTCGAGAGTTTGCAGCTGACAAGTTTTCACTACTGACAGAGTTGTTTGAAATAGTAGACTCAAAACGGTTTTGAATCGCACCCAGTTTCGCTTGCTCACTTGCTACCTGGTTAATAGCGTTATCGATCGCAGTAATTGCTTCTTCAGCACCCTCTAGGGTACTAATATCGACATCTTTCAGTAGTGTACCCGACTCTGATCCACCAAAGCTACCAACTGCATTAAAACCAGCCCGCTCATTATTGCCCGTTAGCGTACCCACTGAGAACTCACCAGCCGCCTCAAGCGTAACGCCAGCAACATAGTTTTCATCAGCCGTAAAACCCGAGTCACCAGCCGTAGCCACAGTCAATTCAATATTACGACCATCTTCAGCAACCAAAGTGTATTGATTATTATCCAATGCTTCTGCTGTTACACCCGTCAAACCAGACTTAGCGTTAATAGCATCAATAGTTGTTGTTAGGTTAGTGGCAAGATCAGCCCCCATTGCACCCGTGATTTGCGTCCCGTTTATAGAGATATCAAAGTCGGTTCCAGTCACAGTTACATCACCAGAGTAAACTCTGTTTTCATTAACCGTAGCCGATACACCAGATTGGTCTGAAACCCTATTAATCGCAGCAGCTAGCGCAATACCGCTTGAACTTGATAGCGTAGAAGATGCAGTATCATCACCTGCTTTTGTCGCACCAACTGATACATTATTAAGCGTTAAGTCACCAGCCTGTAGCGCAGCTCTAGTACCATCATTACCATTATCACCAACTAGTGCAGCCTTGTTGCCACTATATGTACCTTTTTCAAAACCGAAGTTATCAATATTCTGAGTATTTGAACCAACATTAATATCAGAACCGTCATCACTAGTTAGCGTTACATCACCAATAAATGTGACAGCGGTACCATCAGTACCATCATCAACTAAACCGAAGTCTTCCGCACCACCAGTTGTTGTATCAACAGTGATATTACGACCATCTTCAGAAGTCAAATCAACACGAAAACCTGTGCTTGTCTCGACAACCGATGCCGTCACACCCGTTAAGTCACTCTTTGTATTAATTGTATCTGCAACTGCTGTTAGCGCAGTCTCTGCTTCAACTTCTGCAAGCTGAAGCTCTATATCAACACCGTTAATTGCGACTGTTTCAGCAACAACACCTGTACCGATAACACCCGCAGCTATAGTTGTACCTTCGACTGTATTGGGGTTTGCAGTTGCGGTCACACCCGTCAGGTCAGTTTCTGCGTTGATCGCAGCAGCCTTTGAAATTGCACTTGAGCCCTGCAAAGCAAATGACGTGTCGTCATTACTACCAACAGGAGCCGAAATAGCAGCACCGTTAATAGTCAAGTCACCAGCGGCGATAGTCTGCTCTGCAGTTAATGCAGTTTTACTATTGTTAGACGTCACACCAGCAGTCGCAGCTGCGCCAAGTGTATCAACAGTAGTTTCATTAATACTTACATCAATTCGGTCACCAACGTTTGCTCCGGTCTGAAAACCAGCATCCTGGAAAGAGCCATCTAGAAGGCTTTGACCGTTAAAGTTTGTCTTTTCAGAAATTGACTGAATTTCAGCTTTTAGCTGCTCAACCTCTTCTTGTAGAGAAGAACGCTCCAAATCAGTGTTTGAACCATTCGCTGATTGTAGCGCTAGTTCACGAACACGCTGTAAAGAAGTTGTGATACTGTTTAAAGCACCTTCAGCAGTTTGTGCCAAAGAAACACCATCACCTGCGTTTCGGTTAGCTACGTTAAGACCACGAACCTGAGCGTCGATTCGGTTTGAAATTGCCAAACCCGCCGCATCATCCTTCGCACCATTGATACGTAAACCTGAAGATAAACGTTGCAAAGCCTGGCTTTGAGCGTTTTGTGAACTTTCAAGGTTACGCTGAGCATTTAAAGACGCGATATTGGTATTAATTATTTGAGGCATGTCGTTTCTCCGATCAATTTTGCAAGTAAACGAACGAGACTTTAAAACACACCATGCTTTGTAAAGCACGCTCTCGATCGCTTGTTACATCATTTAACGGCCCCCCACAAAATTACTTTAGTTTTTTTTACAAAAACAATGTAAG
>NZ_LWGJ01001770.1:0-419 GCF_001635845.1 Oleiphilus sp. HI0132
TGTCATTATGATCTAGTTTTGTGCTTGTCGCGTATACCTTGTAGAACTGTTAAAAATGCATGGCATGTAAGAGGGTGATGGGTATGAAAAAGCATAATGTTATTGTCTCCGACAAGGCTGCTTCTAGCGACGCTATGAAAAGCCGAGGTGAGAAGTCAATTCAAGTAGGTTTGAGTGCCTGTTTGGCGGGTCATGAGGTGCGTTATAATGGCGGTCATACCCAATCTCGTTTATGCCTCAATGTACTTAGTAAGCACTTCGAATTTAAAACCTTCTGCCCAGAAGTTGCTGCTGGGTTTGGAACTCCCAGACCTACCATGAGGCTGACGGGCAACCCGGAATCGCCTCAATTAAATTTTAGCGACGACAATTCTAAAGACTTGACTGATCAGTTAGTGAGTGGTTTTGAGCACAAACTA
>NZ_LWGJ01001771.1:0-1064 GCF_001635845.1 Oleiphilus sp. HI0132
GGTGACCCGCAAGAGTTCTACGCTAAGTTAAGCGACTTATATCACTTAGTATACGCGCACAATAAGCTTATTTTATCGGTGACTGACCGCGTACTGGCGAACAATCACCAGGAGAGTATCGCGCGCTTATCCTTGTTCTATATTAGCGTCGCTTTCTTCTCCTTGGTCTTGCTGTACTTGTCAGTTGGTTTATATAAGTCTGTTAGCTCTGCTATAGGTGAGTTAACAGGCGCAGCTGGTCGGGTTGCCATTGGAAATTATGATCAATCGATTGAGATTAGCACTCATGATGAATTGCTGACGGTTGCTCAAGCAATGGAACATATGCGTCTAAGCATTAAGGAGCGTGAAGAACGCTTGGAACTAATGAGCCAGATTGATGGTTTGACTCAACTTTATAACCGGCCATTCTTTGATCAAGCAATGGATATATCCTTGGCTAATAGTCGCCGAAACATGACGCCGCTTACCTTGGTTATGATGGATATCGATCATTTTAAAAAGGTAAATGATACCTATGGCCACCAGGCGGGTGATGAGTGTTTAAAACTGATTGCTCGCTTAATGAAGAAACAGTATCAGCGACAAACAGATATAGTGGCTCGTTATGGTGGTGAAGAATTCATTGCGATTCTCTACGGTCAGACTCAAGAGGAGGCCCTATTGCAAACCGAGAAACTTCGAAGGGCAATTGAAGACGCAAATATGACTTATCAAGGCAAAACAATACCGATGACTGCAAGTTTTGGCTTGGCAAGCATGGCACCACCAGAGTGGCAGAAAGGTGAATCATTGGTGGGGTTTGCTGATAGTGCTTTGTACCAGGCAAAAGAAAGTGGCCGGAATCGTATTTGTATCGGAGGTCAGTCAGGTGGCCATGAGACTCAAAATACCGCTTGATAAGGTTCTATAAGACCTAAGGCCGATCTTTTATAGCTGATCAGCTACAGTAACCTGATTTCTTCCTTGACTTTTTGCCTGGTAAAGGGCTTTGTCAGCCTGTTTTACCAGATCTTGCCAGGCTTCCACTCTGGATTCCACGACACCAATACTGACGGTTAGCA
>NZ_LWGJ01001772.1:0-757 GCF_001635845.1 Oleiphilus sp. HI0132
AATATACGGCCTTGATCGCTAGCGGCGTACTGGATTTTGAAGAGACGGTTAAGCTCGTTAACCTTCGTGGTAAGCTTATGCAGGGAGCGGTTCCTCTAGGTGAGGGCGGTATGGTTGCTCTTTTGGGGCTTGATGATGATAAAGCTAAAGAGGCTTGTAAAGAGGCAGCCCAAGGGCAAGTTGTTGCGCCGGCAAACTTTAACTCTCCTGGTCAGATCGTCATATCGGGTGCGACCGATGCGCTGGACCGGGCGATGGCTATCGCAAAAGAAAAAGGCGCTCGTCGTACTGCGAAGCTTCCTGTAAGTGTTCCTTGCCATTGTGACTTGTTACAGCCTGCAGGTGAAGAGTTGGCAAATGCAATGTCGAAACTGACATTTAAAGAACCCGGTATTCCTATTGTGCAAAATGTGAATGCTCAGGTAGCCACAAACCTGGAAGAGCTAAAGACAAATTTATTGGCTCATTTGCATAGCCCCGTACTTTGGTCACAATCGGTCACTAAGCTGATTGAGCTAGGTGCCGACACTTTCGTTGAATGTGGTCCTGGTAAGGTGCTAGCGGGCTTAAATAAACGAATTGATAAAACGGTTAACACGATGGCTATGTCAGACGTGAGTAGTCTTGAAAAAGTAGTTTCCGGTTTATCAGATTAAACATGCTGTATAGGGTGCGCGGTGCGCACCAAGTTAAAATACCAAAATAAAGAACAGGAAAATGGCAATGGAAAAGAAGGTGGCGTTAGTCACGGGCGCAA
>NZ_LWGJ01001773.1:0-787 GCF_001635845.1 Oleiphilus sp. HI0132
CTCGCTTTATGTGAATGTGGTCTCGCGTTTGTGCAGTAGTCAATACCGCACAATAGATAGGTACTCCACAACAATAGACGAGACTTTTATGGATACAGTTAGAATTATCTATCCCGCTATCGCGATGTTTTTATTAACCTCTTTTTTAGTTTTTAAACTAGGGTTAACACGCTTTGCGGCAATTAAACGCGGTGAAGTTAGTATGAAGTACTATCGTTCATACAATGAAGGGCAGGAGCCGCAAAGGCTCCATATTCTCACTCGCCATATTCATAACCACTTTGAGGTACCACCCTTATTTTATGTTGGGGTTATACTCACTTATATCACGGATAGCGTTGGTCTTGTGTCAGTTGTCGCTGCTTGGTTGTATGTGGCTTTGCGGCTAGTACATTCTTTTGTCCACTTGGGTAACAACAATGTCAGCCTAAGGTTTGCGAGCTTTGCTGCGAGTATGATGGCTTTAGCAGTGTTGTGGCTCGCCATGTTGTTTGCGTTGGTATAGTACTCGTAAGCACTTGTTTATCTGTCACATCGCAGTAACTTGAAGCGTTGTTTTCCCTCAAGAATCTCTGACTCTGGCCAGATCGCATTTGCCTTTTGCTCAAATGCTGCGTTCTGTGCCAGAATTTGAAGTTCTTCACTTATGGCTTTATCACTTCGTGTAATAAAAGCGTTTTCTGTCGGTACACTCGCTTCAAATGTATTGATCAATTCGCAGTTCTCGTCATTGGCAAAGATGATGTGCTTGGCTCCAGGGTTTAGTTCAATAAATGAGCAGCCAGAG
>NZ_LWGJ01001774.1:0-755 GCF_001635845.1 Oleiphilus sp. HI0132
AAAAGCTAGCAGGTCCTATTGGAGCAGAGGATATCACGGTCGATCGAGTGCAAAAGCTGGCTTATATTTCAGCCGATGACCGTCGCCAGGCTTTTTTGGATAAAGACTTAAAGTCCTATGAAAACGGTGGTATTTGGACTCTGGATCTCAGTGATCCAAACTCGAAACCAAAGCAGTTGATGGTCAAAATGAAAGGGGCTTTTCATCCTCATGGAATTGCTCTGCGCTTTGAACAACAAGATGGCGTTCAGGGAAAGGCGATAGAGCTCTATGCGGTAAATCATCTTGATATGCAGACACATGAGATTGATGTATTTAGCATTCTTCCTGATGGTAACTTAAAGCTACGCCGACGTATTCCATTTCCAGAGTTAATCTCGCCTAATGATATCGCTGTTGTGGGGAAAGACCGTTTCTTTGTATCAAACGATCATGGCAACCCGCGTCATAGCGTGATGGAGATTGTAGAGGACTATGCCGGGCTGGCGTTGTCTTCGCTGGTATATTTTGATGGAGAGCAGGGGCATACAGTGATCGATGGCCTTCGTTATACGAATGGGGTGACTTTGTCTGCAGACCAGAAAACCCTGTTTGTAGCTGAAACCACAGCGAATCAAGTGTCTCGCTATATGAAAGGACAGGATATGCTGTCCTGGCACTTAATTGATACGGTTTACATCCCCATGGCTGTTGATAATCTTGAGTGGTTGGATGATCAACACCTGCTCACAGCCGGTCATCCGAAAGTCTTTGAG
>NZ_LWGJ01001775.1:0-1190 GCF_001635845.1 Oleiphilus sp. HI0132
ATCTCTGAGTACATCAACTGCTAGCGGTGAACGCATTGCAATGGCAATAACAAAGGCAACAAATAAAGCAACTAACAAAATAGCATAAGCGACAATTCGCGGCCTAAGAATCTTAGTTTTTTCGTGATGTAAGGAATGTTCAGTGGTGTAGCGAATCAAACCTTGAGGTTTCGAGACTTTTTCCATTACCTGGTCACATACATCCACACAAGCTGCGCAGCCAATGCACTCATACTGTAAGCCTTCGCGAATATCGATGCCAGTAGGGCAGACCTGCACACATAAAGAGCAGTCAACACAGTCACCTGCCTGGTCGGCCATTTCCTTTCTTTTTTTACCCTTAACTCTTGGCTCGCCACGGTCATCGTCGTAGGAGACAATCAGAGTGTCCTTATCGAACATGGCGCTTTGGAAGCGTGCATAAGGGCACATATATAAGCATACCTGTTCTCTGAGGTAGCCAGAGTTTCCATAAGTCGCAAAACCATAAAATAGGATCCAGAAAGTTTCCCAGGGCCCAAGAGTGTAGGTGCCAGACAGCGTTGTCCACAAAGACGCTGATAACTCGCGTATAGGTGTAAAATATCCGACCAAGGTAAAACCGGTCCATAATGAGAACAGGAGCCATACAAGCTGCTTGGTCCCTCGTTTGCGAATTTTTTCAGCATTCCAGGGCATCTTTTCCAGCTTAAGCTGTGCGCCTCGGTCACCCTCAATAATGCGTTCCATCCAAACGAAGGCTTCAGTCCAGACGGTCTGGGGGCAGGCATAACCGCACCATAAGCGGCCAGCCAAGGCTGTAAAAAAGAATAGGCTGAGCGCAGCCATGATTAATAGCCAAGCTAGAAAGAAAAAGTCTTGAGGCCAAAACGTTAGCCAAAAAATATGAAACTGGCGCTCCGGTAAATCGAACAAAATTGCTTGATGTCCATCCCATGTAAACCAGGCTGCAAAATAGTAAAGCCCGAGCAGTGTAAACATCATTGCTTTGCGAAGCGATTGGAAAACACCTTTTACTTCACGGGTGTGTACCTTTTCATGACTTGCATACAAGTTGCTGTCGGAAGACTTGAAGCGATGTGCAATTTTGTTTTCAATATCCATTAATTAACACCAATGTAAACAGATAGAACTAGATGCCTGCAGGCCTAGGAGCAGCTGCAAGTTGTTTTTGTCTTGAGCCGACTAGT
>NZ_LWGJ01001776.1:0-1135 GCF_001635845.1 Oleiphilus sp. HI0132
CCAAAGGGAAGACAAAAGGCAAGGTGAGGATAATCATCCCAAAGGTGTCTAATACAGCCCCGAGCACCAGATACAAGAGCAATAGCGCTAACATTATCAAGAAGGACGAATCACTCCACCCGGCGATGGATTCTATCAAGAACTGAGTCACGTCAGTCTGCGCCATGAAGCGGCTAAAGAATACGCCTCCTAAGAATAACAAAAAGATGTTGCCGCTCAGCGAAACGCTTTGGCCCAAACTTTCTTTCAGAATCATTGCACTTAAGCGTCCGCGAAATAAGGCAATAACGAATACCCAAGCCAAACCAATACCCGCGGCCTCTGTTGGCGTTGCATAGCCTCCGTAAATACCACCCAAAACAATAAGCATTAGTGACAATGCCGGCAGGAGTTTTGGTAGCGCCTTGATCCGCTCTGCCACCGAGTAATGCTCACCACCGGGTGCCAGTTCGGGCTTGAGCTTACAGCGAATCATGACATATAGACCAAACATCAAAGCTAATAGAATTCCCGGAATAATACCCGCTATAAACAGGTCGCCTAGCGAGGTTTCCGTCCAGGCCGCGTAAAAGACCAAAGGGATACTCGGAGGAATAAGAATGGCGAGCACACCGGCTGCTGCGATTGAGCCAGTCGCAAGCCTTTGGTTATAGCCGTAACGACGCATCTCTGGCATCAGCATTTTGCCCATTGCTGTGACTGTTGCAACACTAGAGCCTGTGACCGCACCAAAGGTTGCTGAGCAGCTGATAGATGTGATCGCCAAGCCACCGGGAATTCGCCCGAACCAGCGGTTAAAGCAATAGAAAAGATCTTTACCCAAGCCCGTTGTTTGAGCTAAAGCTCCCATCCAAACAAATATAGGTAAGGTCACCAATACAAAGTTACTGGCGACTTCCCAACTAACCAACTGAAACTGAACGATAGCCGACTCAAAGCTCTGAAGGTAGACATTTCCAAGCAGCCCTACCGCTATCAAAGCGATAGCAATCGGTACACGTAGAGCGATTAATATAAGCAAGCAGGCCATGGCCAACAGGCCAACACTTTCAGGGTTCACGAATGCCCCTCTTTGGTTTGACTTGAATCTAGACTAGCCCATAGCAAACTCAATGATTGAAGCGTTGTCACAAGC
>NZ_LWGJ01001777.1:0-981 GCF_001635845.1 Oleiphilus sp. HI0132
TATGCTCAATAATAACGTTCTTTAAAAGACGATTTTTTATCATAAAAAGCCATGACTACAGACAACACACAACAAATAATGAACGAATTGAAGGTAAATAAGCTACCTTCTCTTCCTCATGTATTGGTTGAAATGCTGGAAGCTTGTCAGGAAGACGGCGCAACCTTTCAGCGAATGTCACAAATAATTAGTCATGATGCTGCGATCACCGCACGCGTTATATCCCTGGCAAATTCGTCGTTCTACAATCGCGGAACCGAAATAAAAAGTATTGAGCGCGCTCTACTTGTTTTGGGTACCGATACAATCAAGACGATTGTTATCACTGCGGCGGTACAACAATTCTTCTCGGGCTTTAAGAGTCAACACCTCGTTTTTTTGAAACAGTTCTGGAAGCACTCTCTGAGCACAGCTTTAATTGCAAAAGCATTAGCGATCCTGACCAGCTACCCTAATCCTGATGAAGCCTATCTGACTGCATTGCTTCACAACATCGGGGAGGTGGTTCTCGACAGTCACTTTCCACAAGAGTATGCAGAACTTCGTAGTAAGCCAGAGGTTCTTACTCATAAGCTCTGTAAATTTGAGCAAGAAGCATTTTCAGTTGACCATACTCAAATAGGAGCATGGCTCGCAAAAGAGTGGAACTTAAGTAGCTTTGCTGTTGATGCGATTGAGTTCCATCACGCCGAGCCTGAATCTATTCAGGATGCTCATCACCTGGTTAAGCTCATATACCTTTCAAGCCAGTTAGGCACTTTTCAGCAGGATTATTTCTCAGGCGACAGTTTCGCAGACTTGGGTTACCAATTATTTGAACTAAACAGCGCACTACTAAAAG
This sequence comes from Oleiphilus sp. HI0132, assembly GCF_001635845.1. Lineage (NCBI taxonomy): Bacteria > Pseudomonadati > Pseudomonadota > Gammaproteobacteria > Oceanospirillales > Oleiphilaceae > Oleiphilus > Oleiphilus sp. HI0132. The sequence goes on from NZ_LWGJ01001777.1 coordinate 842, forward strand.
AAATTGTCTTTAAAGTCGAAGGCGATGTTAAAGAAATGGCCAAGACTCTAAATATCGAAATAGACATTCAAGCCGACATAGATAGTGAAAACGATAAAAAAGCCCAAGTAAAGCTGGCCGAGCAAGTCCGAAAGATTGGT
>NZ_LWGJ01001778.1:0-616 GCF_001635845.1 Oleiphilus sp. HI0132
AGAGTCGGTTTGTGATATTGACGGTCAGTCGGAAGTGATGATCATTGGTGGTGACCAGATCTATCAAACGAGTCTGCCGGATGTTGATCGTATCTATCTAACGAAAGTTCATGCAGAAGTCGAAGGCGATGCTTATTTTCCCGAAGTCGATTGGACTCAGTGGCGTGAAATTGGGCGGGAAGATTTTGAAGCCGAAGGGCCGAATCCCTATGATTATAGTTTTATCGTTTTGGATCGTAAGTAAAAAGAAAAGGACTGAACTTCTGCTCAGTCCTATGTTTCGTCGAGCTTAATCCAGCATATCCAAATTACGAACACCACCTTTATCGGCGCTTGTTGCCAGCATGGCATAGGCTTTCAAAGCGCTAGAGACCTTTCGCTCGCGATGCTCTGCTGGTTTCCAGGCTTGCTTGCCTTTCTGCTCCATTGCTTCACGTCGAGAGTTAAGTACCCCTTCTTCCAAGACAACATCAATTGAGCGATTAGGGATATCGATCTTGATTTTGTCGCCGGCTTCAATCAATGCGATAGCGCCACCGGCAGCTGCTTCAGGGGAAGCGTGGCCAATTGATAGGCCAGAGGTACCCCCTGAGAAGCGACCGTCGGTTAACAAGGC
>NZ_LWGJ01001779.1:0-1059 GCF_001635845.1 Oleiphilus sp. HI0132
ACGACAAAATAAGCTATCATCGGTAAACAGTCTGCATAGACATAGCGCTATAAGGTCAATATTCGACAAGCTCTAAACCAGAGCCTTGCTGTCACCTATTGATAAAATATACATAAAGTAAATATATACGGCCCTATGCAAATATCCGCTATTAACAAGAACCTTACCTGCTTGTACTGCCTTCTTGCTTTGTGTTTAGCAATGCTGTCTCCGTCTCTAAGCGCTGGTGACACCTACTACACAGATACAGACAACGAAGATAACGCAAGATCAGGAAGCTCTGATGATGACATAGGTCGTATTCTTTCTGACACGTCGTTGAACTACCCGATAGAGTTCAACATAAACCTGACAGGCAGCCTTCCAAGCACCTCTGCCCAGCTTCTTATTAACGCTCACGACATCGATGAAGAATTAGGCCAAGAGGTGTCGATTTCTATAAACGGCAACGGCCTAGGGGACCTGTCCGGCGTCGCAGATGAGGACAGCACCAATATTTTTAACGTGCCAATCGGGCAAATAGTTTCCGGGAACAATATCGTCGAAGTCACCATAGCAAACCCTTGGGCCACTCGAGTCAATTGGGGACAATTACTTATCGATGAAGGGGATGATGATAGCTCTGAATTCATCAATATTAGCCTGTCCTCTATTGATATAGATAGTGGCACAGTTACTTTAAACCTAGATACCGAAGTACTCACAACCAGAGAGGGTGGCTACCGGCTAGAAGTAAACCTTATCGACCAGAGCGGCAACATGCACAGCCAAGCCACCGAAGACTTTCCAGGGCTTGTAGGGCAAACTCAGACTAGAACAAATAGTGTTTCATATCAGTTAGATGAACCGAGTGGCAACTTTCTAATTGAAGCTCACCTGTTTTTCCAGGAAAGCGGCTTTGACCTTCAGCAAGATTATGCCTCCACAACGTATTCACACATACAAGACTCCGGGCCTGATCAACTTCCTGCCAACGCAAATTTTTCACTTATCTCTGCAAATAATGCAAGCATCGTCGCCAATGGTAGTGCCACCACTACAATCACTCTGGATGGCTAC
>NZ_LWGJ01001780.1:0-11127 GCF_001635845.1 Oleiphilus sp. HI0132
TATTGGCCATTGCTAGATGTGCTTGTGAAGTCAATTAAAGCGCCATTTCGATAAAGCTCAACTTCCCAATGAATACGACTGGCTTGGTTCCCCTTCGTTTGATATTGAGTTTTCACACAGTGCTGAGCGCTTTGAGAAATATAACGATCTGACGGGCAGGTATGAGGCAGATATCAGCCAATACAGTTCGGCTACTGTTCAGGGTGTCATGGATATTCTGAAACACTCTCTACAAACCAGTTACGTTAACCAAGATGGGGCTCAAGACCTTAGACTTACCTTTAGCAAAGCGGCAAGCGGGCCAGAGCAACGATTATTTCTGGGTATCGATCAATATAAGTTTGGTGACGTAAACAGTCATTCCAGTGCTTTGCTTTCCGGCTCCGTTAGTGGCAGCGGTGTCCACTTAAAGCGCGGTAGCAATGCACTCCAAGAACAAAGCAGTGACCTACTTCTAGAAGGCGATGCACCGCCGGGCTGGGAAGTTGAGCTTTATCGAAATGGCGCTTTAATTGACTTCACAAGCACATCTAGCAATGGCCAATATCGCTTTGACAAAATTTCTACATATTTAGGAGAGAACATCTTTGATATTCGTATCTATGGGCCCCAGGGACAATATCGAAGCGAACAGAAAAAAATCACGGTCGGAGGTCAAATGCTGGCCAAAGGTTTGTGGGACTTTCAACTCTATGCTCTAAATAGAAACCAGCGCCTGCTTAGCCTTGAGGAAGAGGAGCTTGACGAGTCCTCATCTTTTTTTATGTCTGAATTTAACGCAGGGCTTAACGACTATCTCACCATTCAAGGTGCCCTCAGCCGCTTTACCCCCATAGACAACGAGATAGAACATCTCTATACAAGCTTGGGCTTTTTCGCTTCGCTTGGTGGAGGTTTTGGACAATTGAAATATGTCTCTGACCAGCAAAGCGGCCACGCATGGTCACTTGCATACAAGACCCGCTTGCTTAATACCAATATCAACTTTGATTTAGAAAAATATACAGACTTCATTAGTGATAAGAACCCGGATGGGAAACTGGAGCTGGATAGCACACTACGAATCAATGGTCTTTGGGCAGATATCTGGTCACAAGATATATCCTACGACCTGGAGCTTCAACATGCTCAATATGCTAATGCACAGGAACAATGGCAACTTTCTAAACGCTTAAGCACACGCATTGGTCAGACCCAAATTGCCAATCTAATCAATTACTCACACAATAATATAGATGACGTGGAAGACTCTCTTATCACCACGTTAAGCGCAACCAGGCGCTGGCATAGCTGGAGACTCAAGACCGAAGCTAACTATAAAATATTACCGAAAGGTGTTCTGGACTCCATCCAATCGAGTGCCAACTATCAAGCAAGTAAACGGGTAAGTTATCAAGCCTCGTTAGGCTACATTCTATCGGAAGAAGACACATACAGCTTCGACAATATGATCAGCTGGCGTCTGGACAAATACTCGTTTTCTCTTTCTGCCGGATTTGATACACAAGACCATCAAAGTATTGGCTTAAGCATTAGCTCTGCCCTTGCCTACGACAAACCTCATAATAGCCTCTACCTTAGTTCTGAAAGTGTGGCCTCTAGTGCCAGCGTGCTCGCACACACATATTTGGATCACAACAATAACGGTAGGTTTGATGAACAGGACAGCCCTCTTCCAAATATACATTTTAAAGGAAAGAACAGCTGGAGAAACAGCGCCACAAACGAAGAAGGTTATGTCTCTTTATGGGGGGTTCCTGATCTTCAAATGCAAACGATTAGTATCAACTCACGGAAAATTGAAGACCCGTTTCTGAAGCCACAGAAGGAGCATTTCACGCTCTATTCTCACTCGGGCAAGCTCAACGAGATCAGTATCGGCTTCCAAACTGCGATGGAACTCGAAGGAGAAGTGCTGCTTGAAAACAATGGTAAACTTATACCGAAAGCAGGTATTCCTGTCTCTCTTTTTACACTCGATGACTCACTGATACAGCAAACCCGAACCGAGTACGATGGTGTTTACATATTCGAAAACGTCCTACCAGGTAGCTACTTACTTAAAATAGATCCTGACTACCTTCAAAGTAAAAACCTCAGCGTAACACCAACTATAGAGCTCAAGACTTCAGGCGATGAAGGTATCATTTACCTTCCTCCCACACATCTCAAACAAAAAAATAAACTCTTACTTTTCAACATGTTAACCACACAAGCCACGATCACATAGCCCAGCTTTTTCATTTGCGCAAGAAATAAATATTTTTCACTTTTTCACATTTTAAGCATTGCTGCCTTAGCACTAGCTACTATACTTGAGTGGTATTCAGGACTTAATCAGCGATAAAAAGTGGAGGCAGACCGGCTTGAGAAAAGCACCCTTAGCATTAGTACTGCTTTCATGCTTTACGTTTTCAGTAAGCGCACAAGCTGAATCTTTTAAGGCAAAAGTGAAGTTGACCCTAGTCGACCCAGCATCGGTCAGCGCTATCGGCAGCACTCAACAAACCTTGTCGATGCCAGTTAAAAAGCTCGATAACAGCCAATGCACCATCGACCCTAAAAGCGGGTCTCTACAAGGTAACGCTTGCCTTGAGCCATCCGTCGATACACCTCAGCTAGATATTAGCGGGCGTGCCGCACAAGCCATCTCGGTAAAACTAAGTGACTCAGTCACAAATAGCGAAAGCGCGGCTTCTCTAAGCTTCGAACCGACGCTATATAATGGTTATGATCAAACTGAAAACTTTCAGCTAAGCACCAGTTCTCACAGCGTAAATATTGGTGGAACCATTTATCAACACAATACAAGTAACTCAGCACTTAATACCCAAGCAGTCCTTCAATACGGTGTAGAAGTACTTTACCCCTAGATTTACAAGCCCTAGCGCCCTATTAATTTCGCATGCCAATTAAGTTACCCTAGGTTATTTACATCAAGAGCTCATTCTTCTATATTAAGTAACCCAGAGTAACTTAACTTCAAATAATAAAGGAACACACAATGAACTACATCTTGATAACCGGTGCAAGCGCCGGAATTGGCGAAGTATTCGCAGAACAATTAGCCGCTCAAGGTCACAACCTGATTCTGACCGCCCGCAGAGAAGAGCGCCTTCAAGCGCTAGCCAGTAAGCTGGAAAGCCAATATAAAATCTCGACACAAATCATCGCTGCTGATTTGTCTGACTCAAACGGTGCCGAAACGCTAGCTAGCAAAATAATCAACGAAGGTTGGGCGCTAAACGGCCTAATCAACAATGCAGGCTTTGGAGACCGCGGTGCATTCACTGAACTGTCACTGGATCGTCAGTTACAAATGATTCAGCTCAACGTCACCAGCCTGGTAGATCTAACGCACCGACTCATCCCCAAGCTATCACAACAGAGTAATAGCTTTATCATTAACGTTGCCTCAACCGCTGCCTTTCAAGCGGGACCTAACATGGCTATATACTACGCGACCAAGGCTTTTGTGCTGTCCTTCTCTGAAGCACTATATGAAGAGCTTAAGGGCCAAGGTATTGCCGTCAGCACACTTTGCCCAGGTGCAACCGCATCTGAGTTTGCATCAGAAGCTAATATGACTAACACAAAACTATTCAAAGCAGGTGCCATGACAGCAGAAGCTGTTGTCAGGAAATCGCTCAAGAAAAAAGACCGCGCCATTGTTATCACTGGCTGGAAGAATATTTTTGGTGTTTGGTCTGGTAAACTATCCCCACGTTCAGTCACACGAAAACTTGCAGGATGGTTACAAGCCTAAAATGTGTTTAATCAAACAACGCGCGAATAATCCGGAACAAAAAGCTCTCAGAAAACAGCAAATTCTCGATGCTACACGAAAACGATTTTCTGATCTTGCCTACGAAGACCTTAACCTGAATGTGATTGCTGCAGATGTAGGTATTACTAAGGCCGCTTTATATCGCTACTTTAGAAATAAAGAGACTTTGTTCCTCGCGTTGTTTGTAGAAACCCTTGAAGAATTAATTCACTCGGCCCAAAAAATGCCAAACAAGCTCCCCCTAGCAAGGCTAATGGCTGACACCTTAATTGCTAACCCTATCTATTGTAAGTTGAATGCAATTTTACACACAATTTTAGAACGGAACCTTACCGTTGAAGAAGCATTACAATTCAAAAAAACCTTACTCCACTTAATGCACCAGTATTCCCAGTTACTAACACAACAAGCCGAGCAAGACTTGTCTCAAGCGCAAGCGCTCACCTTGCTTATGCAAGTTCAGCAAGCATTGATTGGCGTTTGGCATATGACTCACCCTGTCGGCGCAATTGCCGAGGTTATAGAGTCCCCTCCTTTAGATGTTTTTAAGCGAGATTTTTATAATGCTTTGCTCGCACATATAGAAACTATCACCCAACAAATTGCCCCTTAAGTGATACGCATCAGAAACTTAGCAAGTAATACCTGAGGAGCAAGATATTCCAGCACATTTAGCTATACTAAAGTGAAGCAAAAGTCTCTCATTCCTTAACGTGTAGGAACAACAAGCATATGGCCAGAATCCTGATCGCCGATGATCAATTAGTAATGCGCAACATGTTTAAAGTCATTCTACAAGACGAGCCACACGAGCTAACGCTGGCGGTTGATGGCGAAGCGGCTTTAAATGCAGCCAAAGCAGAACGATTTGACCTGGTACTGAGTGACTTATATATGCCGAAACTCGATGGTATACAACTCACCGCGGCTATTAGAGCACTCCCCGCTTACAAGGGAGTTCCCGTACTCATTGTTAGCACCGAGAATAAAGCAGAGAAAAAAGCTGCAGGCAGAGCAGCAGGCGCGAATGGCTGGATCATCAAACCCATTACCAAAGACCGCCTGCTTCCTGCGATAAAGAAACTACTAGGCTAAGGCGCCAACGCTGCATCGATATCTTTCACCATGTCTTTCGGCTCGGTATTGGGCGCATAGCGTTTAACAACCTTGCCCTGTTGATCGACCAAAAACTTGGTAAAATTCCATTTTATCTTTTCAGAGCCCATCAAGCCCTTCGCTTCTGATTTTAAGTATTTATACAAGGGATGAGTATTATCGCCGTTTACTTCTATTTTGGAGAACATTGGAAACGTAACCCCATAGTTCAAAGAACAAAACTCGCTAATCTCACTATCTGTTCCTGGGTCTTGCTTTAGAAACTGATTGCATGGAAAGCCTAAGATCTCTAGCCCTTTCTCGCTATACTCCAAATACAGCTCCTCAAGCCCCTTGAACTGAGGCGTAAATCCGCATTTACTTGCCGTATTGACGATTATCAGCAACTTCCCCTGATACGCTTTAAGAGGAACTTCCTCTCCTTTAATATTATTAGCACTGAACTGATAGATATCAGACACGAGTCTCTCCCTATTAATGAGTATTATTCACAAGCATCCTACCCCTAAACTATCAGCGATAAAAGCCTATTGATTTACATCAATGCTCAGGAATAAGCGTTTGACAATGATTATGCGATCAGCAAATATATTTTTTTAGCTTACAAGCGTAAACACAAGATGTCCGATACAAACAAATTGCAGCAAACTATGGATGAGGCACAAACTTATGAGCAATGGCTCACAGCCGCCTCGAAAGCCGATAAGCTTAACGGTAGTTATGACTGGCAAAAAAAGCCTGCCTCCAAGCACTACCCATACAAAGTACTGCAGGAACATTATCAAACAATCTCTGAACTGCTAGAAAAAAAAGATTATTTGAAGCTGATTCCCTATATTCAGGAAAGCCTGTATCGAACCACCGCGGAACTCAGTAAGCCTAAGCTCTATCAACCCGCCTACACAGGAACCAAGACCCTCGTTAGCAATTACTTAAAGTTGATCGATAAAGCGTTAAAGATACTCTGCGAATCTGAGATCGATAACATCTCGACAAAAGACAAACTTGCCCAATTCAAACAGGCCGAGCATAACTTTGGTCGCCCAGCCTTAATGTTAAGTGGCGGTGGTACCTTCGGTATTTACCATATAGGCGTGGTCGCAACGCTTATCAAACATCAGCTCCTCCCCTCCATCATATCTGGTAGCAGTATGGGAGCAATCACGGCAGGCATGCTAGCGACCCACACAGATAAGGAAGTACTTACTCTTCTAGGTAAGCCCGAGGAAAGTAACTACAGCCCTTTGAAGCGTTTACCGCTTAAAGGTATTTGGCAACAGCAATCATTACTCGACCCAGAGCAACTGCGCAGCTGCGTTGAACACAACGTCGGATTAATGACTTTTGAAGAAGCCTTTAAAAAAACCGGCCGAAACGTAAGCATTACAATTTCACCTGCCCGAACAGGCCAAAAGCCAAGAATTCTGAACTACCAAACTGCACCAAGTGTTTTTGTCGCATCCGCAGCGCAAGCATCTTGCTCTGTCCCTGGCTTATTTCCTCCTTGCCAGCTCTACGAGAAGAATGCCCGCGGGGAAAAGCAAACCTACCTGAAAGGAGAGCTTTGGTATGACGGCTCTTTTGCTACCGATATTCCAAGACAAAGAATGAGCCGACTTCACAATGCAAACTACTTTATAGTCAGCCAGGCCAACCCACATATTGTGCCTTTTGTCTCTCAACGTCAGGAAGATGGTTTTGCAGCCTTCCTTGCCGACCTATTGGTCAGCAGTAGCTTCTCTCAAGGCAAGGCGCTACTTAAATTGGGCAAGCGTCGATTTCACTCCCAAGCTTGGAGCTCGTGGCTAAATCACGCCTCCTTGATGCTTGATCAGGACTATTTGGGCGATATCAATATCCACCCTGAATTTCCGCCTTCCTGGTATGCTAAGTTCATGAAGAACCCCAGCCCTTCAGAAAGAGACTATATCTTGAAAATGGGTGAACGCTGCACCTGGCCAAAACTAGCCATGATTAGGGATCAAACTCAGATAAGCCGAACCTTACAGGCTTGCATCGCTCATCTGGAGCAAAGCGTCAAAGAAGAAAGCTTAAAGGCCACAGCCTTATAAGCGATCAAATAAGGAAAGCGAGGACACCTGGGAGTAAGAAGAGTAGGCAGCTTCCAGAGTGAACTGCTGCAAAGACAACAAACTGACTGCTTCCGCATAGTCAACCGATTCTAGGTCGCTCAGAGTTTGCTCTGTTAGAAGCTCCACATCCTTAAGCTGTTCCTCTGTTGTTTCAACAGTGTTCAGACGTGCACCAATCTGGCTTCGAGCTTCTAGAATAGAGGTTTCAGCGCTATCCAGGTTTATCAAGGCACTTTCCAGGTTCGCATCAAAAGTCGCTCGACCTTCTTCTGTGGCAGTAAAGTTATCCAAGGTATAGATAAACTTCTCAATCGTTGACAGAACGCCCTGCTTTTCAGTTGATTCGATAAAGAAGCTATCACCCGCAGTAGGCGTGCCGGTTATCTCAAATTGAACGCCATTGACGACAATCGGATCATTCTGTGAATAAGCCTGATTGGCCAGATAAGATCTACCCGTCGCTTTGTCAGTCACGTTAAACTCTGAAGGCGAGGTGAAAGTCACTATCATATCACCAGGATAAAACTGGTCATAAAGCTCTTGATCTATCACTTGCCCCGTCGTGATTCTGGCTTCTGGTACAGCTTGGTTATGAGGGTTTGCAGCGGTATAGAAGGTATTTTTATCAACAGCAATATCTTGAAATATTTGTTTGCCATTTTCAGATGAAGCAATTGTAACATTTGGCTCGACCTGAACAAAACGTCTCCCCTCATCTCCTTGATAAACGTAAGTACCCGAAACATTCTGCTGAAAGGGCTCCGTACCACCCTGAAAGCCACTAAATAAATATTCACCGCTGGCATCTTGTGAGTTCATCAAACCCGCAAGTTGCGACAAGCGTTCCTTCACCTCGGTTGAAATCGCCGATAAATCACTTTTGTTTAGAACACCGTTCCCTGCGGTCACCGTCAATTCACGAATACGCTGGACAACTGAGTTGATACTACCAAGTAAGTCGTCTTGCAAGTTTAAATGACCACGAGCCAGTTCAATATTCCGTTGAAACTGAGAGTTTAGTTCCAGCTCCTGATTCAGCTCTAAAATTCGCGTTGAAGCAACCGGGTCATCGGCGGGCGTTAAGACTTTCTTGCCCGTTGATATTTGTAACTGTGTCTTTTGCTGATCAGACTGAACATCCTGAATCGCTTCCAGACCACGGTTGAAAAGCTGCTGCGTTGATATTCTCATAAGCGTCACTTGATGGTACTTAGACCACCCCTGTTTTTCCCAACTCTATCTTCAATTAAACTCTATCTAAAGGCATTCAATAGCGTATCAAAAAGCTCTCTGGCGACCGAAACAACTTGTGCCGAAGCGTTATAAGCAGACTGAAACTGCACCAGCTTACCTGCCTCTTCATCCAGGTTAACACCAGAAATAGACTCTCTATTATTTTCAGACTGAACCAATAAGGCTTTCGCAGAATCAGCTTCCAGACGTGCCCGATTTGTTACTGTGCCAATTTCTTCAATAATCTGTGAATAGGCTTCACCATAGCTAATCACACCACCTTGAACCGTCCCTGCACTTTCCAACCCAGCCATGGCTAAAGCATTGCGGTTATCCGAGACACCACCTGTGTTGTAATCTATTCTGAAACTATCACCCGCCTCAGCTTGGCCTTTAATCTCGAACTGAAACCCAAGGTAAGTTGACTGCCCTACGGGTGCCCGTTCAAAAACACTATCGACGTCAGAGGTAAAGCTGATGCCATCCGCAAGTGTTACGTCAACCGCGCCACCGACAGAAACACCATTTCCCGCTATCACCGTTTCTGTATCCGCTGAAAATGCGCCCGGGTTATAAGGATCCACAGCACTGACATTGACACTGTCACCTGCTGCACCAGTGACCGACACAACAATATCAATACCGTTACTGGCATGAATTTCAACGTCATTGCCATCACTTACAGCATAGATATCCAAATCCTGCAAAGTCGTGTTTTCATTAATCAAACTAGCCAGGTCATCTTGAGTCGAAATACTACCTACCGGAATGGTAATGGTTTCGCCATTAATGACGAAGCCCAGGTCCGTACCATTGGCCGCATCAACAAAATTATCCAAACGAACCTGGGTATAAGCATTTGCCTGAATTCCTTGAACGGCCTGTAAACTATCAGCGATCTCCTTTGCAGAGCTGTTCGCGGTTATTCCTAGTACCTGCGAGCTAACGACACCCGTCTCAGTATCGCGGTTCAAGATAGTTAAGTTTTGAGCACCAAAGCCATTTACCAAAGTGCCAGTACTCGCCGCTGGCGTTCCAACCTGGAACGTATCACTTCCCAATGCCGAAACTCGCATCTCTCCCGGGTCAGAGGTGAAAATCGTATTAGTAATACCTGGGTTGTACAATAGGTTATTCATCGCTGGTGTAAGCGGTATCGGGTTAGCCGGGTCAGACACATTCAATACTTGAAAGCGGGTATCAGTAATAAACTCAATTTCCAAGGGTGGAGATAACTGCCCTTCGGTATCAAAGATTGGCAAGGTTGCGTTAGTCAGCGGGCTCTCTACATCAAGCATGGTCCCAAGGCTAATATTCGCATTACCGGTATTACCCAGGTTAGCATCCGCACGAACTGGGGCGGCGAAAGAAATCGCTTCAACCCTGTCAATTTCTGCGCCTATATCCTCTGCACCATTTTTTGTGGGTTTAATAACAAAACGATCACCAACCTTGAATGTGCCGGAATTAAACTGCAGCTGAAAACCATCGACTTCAACACTAGCCGGAAAAATTCCAGGTAGTATCCCTTTGGTCACAACATTATTTGTACCTGCGATGAACAGGGTATAATCGTTGCTCGATGGACCTTCAAATTTCAGGTCGTAATCGTTGGTTGTCAACTCGGTCGCATCAATGATGTTAACCTGCATACTATGATCTTGAGGTTCAGCATTGGTACTATTTCCCAGAACGCGGCTTCGTGCCAACACTTCCTCATTAACATCCCTAAAGAATAGGCCGCCTAAATTATCTTCCAGATCCATACCCAAGCCATGCTGCTTGTTGACGGTGTCTGACAAAACCATAGCTATACGACCGAGACTATTAACTGCTGTTGTAAGTTCATTGTCTCTAAAGTCTAGAAGCCCACCTACTTTTCCGCCGGTCAGCTCATTACTAATTATCTGAGAGCGACCATTAACCTGCATAACAATTTCTTTTCGTTCAGTGTCACTAGGGTTTAAAGTCACATCCAACTGATTTGAAGAGCTTCCTAAAACAAGAGGCTGACCATTTCCCACAAATACGTTGACCTGACCATCTGCTCCTGTAGGAAAAACTGCTACGTTTACGTATTCAGATAGCTCTCGTAAAGCTTCATCCCGAGCATCTAATAAATTGTTGGGTAAATCACCCTGCCCTGCACCAATTGCAACAGCAATAGACTGATTCAATTCGGCCAAACCTTGAGACAAACTATTGATCGCAGCAACCGAGGCCGCCAGCTCTACGTCAATATTTTCCATCTGAGAATTAAGTCGATTGTCCAATGCATGAAACCTGGAAACCAAACCTTCGGTTTGCGTCAATAATAACTGTCGCTGAGGGATAGAGGTTGGGTCATCAGCGCCACCTTGGAAGGCTTGGAAGAAAGCAGTCATAGCAGGCGTCAAACCAGTTGTCGTGCTGGCAAGCAAGTTATCGATCGACTCTGCTTGAGTAAGCACTGCATCACGTTCATGATAAACGGTTGTATCGGCACGAACCTGCTCGCTAATAAAATCCTCTGCATTTCTACGAATCGTGGCAATATTCGCGCCCTGACCAGTGTAACCACTACCAGTAAGAATAGATTTATTATCTACAAACACGGCCTCCTGACGACTGTAGCCAGGTGTATTGGTATTAGAAACATTATTACCCGTNACCGATAAGGCTGTCTGATGAGCTTGTAGACCTNAAAGGCCAATACCGATTAGATCTGGCATATCAGCCTCCAATTCCTAATTTGCTTGCGGTAGAGCCAAGGTCCAGACTAGAAAGTTCATCAATATTCATATAACGATCTATAATACGATTTATCTTGTTGGCATAGTCTGGGTCGGTTGTATAGCCGGCATCTTGTAGCTCGTGTGCAAAGTCATACGGATCACCCGCTTTCTCGAGCGCTTGCTC
>NZ_LWGJ01001781.1:0-486 GCF_001635845.1 Oleiphilus sp. HI0132
TGGCTTCGCGGGTGAAGTCATTGCCAAACTGGGCGCCAAACCTACGAATATTCCCCCAGGCGAGTTATATACCGCACTTGAACGCGGCACCATTGATGCGCTCGAGTGGGTAGGCCCCTCTCTTGACCTGCGCATGGGTTTCCACAAAATTGCACCGTATTACTATACCGGTTGGCATGAGCCCGGTGCTGAACTTCAGTTCCTGGTTAACAAGAAGAAGTTTGAAGGCCTACCGGCAGATCTTCAAGAAATCCTTAAAACAGCTATGAAAGCTTCCTCATACGATATGTATGCGCAAGCTATGCATGAAAGCGCTAAGAACTGGGCAACGATTAGTACCGAATATCCGAATATTCAAGTTAAAACCTTCCCTACTGAAGTACTTGCTGCGATGCGTCAGGCAAATGAAGACCTGCTAGCCGAAAGCGCCTCTAAAGATGAGTTCGCTGCGCGAGTGCTTAAGTCTCAGAAAGAGTATCTGGAAAA
>NZ_LWGJ01001782.1:0-1117 GCF_001635845.1 Oleiphilus sp. HI0132
GCCACGCCAGTTTGATGACCCGGAACTGGTAAAAGTTGTTTCAAGCGCCCTCGAGCATTCAGACCTCGCCGCAGAAAACCTGGAAATAGAAGTAACCGAAAGTATGCTAATGAATGACATTGATGCTGTCATAGCTCAACTCAATAGCATCAAATCTACTGGTTCCACTATTACCATCGATGACTTTGGTTCAGGCTACTCCTCTTTAAGTTATTTAAAGAGCCTACCTGTAGATATTCTGAAAATTGACCAGTCATTTGTTTACGATATTCCTGATGACCTCAATGCCATGGAAATCGCGTCTGCGGTCATTGCCGTTGCACATAAACTTAACCTGAAGGTCGTTGCAGAAGGCGTTGAAAATATCGACCAAAGAGACTTCTTGGTAATCAATAAATGCGACTATGCTCAAGGATACTTCTTTAGCCGGCCATTGACCTTCAAGAAAATGCATAATTTCTTCATTGAAAGTGACCTAAAGACTGCTTAAGCATCCTCTTCTTAAGTAGTCTATTGCCCCTCCCCCAGCACTAATCAAAAATGTAAAACACTGTAAATCCGCTGCACTTGTGTGAACCTGTACTCTAGCTTAACGCTACCCAATTCCATTTACATAGAATTACATGATGTATAATGTCGTCACATTTGAGAATTTGGAGACTAAACAATGCTGGTTGTTTTCATACATAGCCTTGAAATAGCATTACTTACTTTGCTCGGCACACTTGCCTTCCGCGTACATAACTTATACACAGCTGCTGGCTACGCAGAGAGCGGGCATATTGACAGAGTGATTAAGCGCTTGATGCAAGGCGATGTTGTCGATAATCAAGAGTACGAAACCAAGATGGAAAGTCTTAAAAAAGCTCAAACCTTTTCTGGCATCCAGCTGTTAGACATCAAAAGAAATTATGGTGACCTGCACCAGGAGAATCTGTCTTGGTTACGCGAAGCGATTAGCCTTTACCTGATTGGAGCAATCGATTTGATTGGCAAAGAAGCAAAGTGCGGCACTCAAAGCAGGAAAGAGATAGCGATGTTGGTATTAAAGTCTAATTTAAATTTGACGACAGAAAATGCGCTCGCCTACTACAGGGAAGCACTCTACCGAAAACTT
>NZ_LWGJ01001783.1:0-890 GCF_001635845.1 Oleiphilus sp. HI0132
GTGTTAAATGCTTCTCTCTCATGTTGGAGAAGTGTATTGTCTTCTTTAAGTTTACGTTCGCGTTTTATTAGGTCTTGAGTTTTTAACTGGTTAGCGCGCTCTTTTTTGGCAACGCTATCTTGGTGCGCTTTAATGCGTTCTTCAGTTTTCTGCTGCTGGGTCGCTTGACGGTTTAGTGCATCTTCTTTTAGTTGAAGTGCACGAGATTTTTGTTCTAGTTGTAACTCTTCTGGCGACGCCATGTGATCAAAGGTCCTATTAAATAATACTGGAAACCTTTTAATAGTAGCTGATAAATAGCGTTTTGCTTACTATGCACAAGTTCCAGTCACCACCTAAAAAGGCTAGACGGCTTCAAGCTTTGCATAAGATAGAACTAGCCACTTACTGCCAGCTTCTGGGAAGTTAACTTGAATACGTGCATGGGCACCTTGGCCTTCATAATTGAGTACAGTGCCTTCACCAAACTTGCCATGCCGAACAACTTGACCTAGTTGGAATTGCGAATCGCCAACTTGCATATCGCTGCTTGAAGATTGGCTGAAGGAGACCGGTGTAGAAACGCTATTCTTTATGCGAACTTCTTGTATTAGCCCTGGTGGTATCTCTCGTACAAAACGAGACATGGGGTTGAACTTCTCTTGGCCATACAGGCGTCGTGACTCGGCATAGGTGAGCACTAACTTCTCCATTGCGCGAGTGACTCCGACATAACAGAGTCGGCGTTCTTCTTCTAGCCTTCCAGGCTCTTCCATCGACATCTGGTGCGGGAATAGACCTTCTTCCATACCTGCCAGAATCACGAAAGGGAACTCCAGGCCTTTTGCAGAGTGAAGCGTCATTAGTTGCACGCAGTCCTGATGTTCTTCGGCTTGTTGCTCGCCTGCATC
>NZ_LWGJ01001784.1:0-719 GCF_001635845.1 Oleiphilus sp. HI0132
CAAACATACCTTCATTGGTGCTGCTAGCGCCACGAGACTCCCTCAATTCCTCAAGCTCAGATCGCAGCTGCTCCTCACGTTCCTCTCGATAAGCAAGATCTAAATCTTTGCGATCTAACTGCTCCTTCAGGAGAACCAGTTCAGCCTCCATTTTCTGACGCTCCAAGCGCTCCTTGTCACCCGCAGACGCACCTTTTAAGCGAGTCTCCAGTTTCGAAACTAGATCTGACTGATCACTGACCTGATCCTGAAGCTTTAAGAACTGATCATTTCGCTTACCTAGCTTGAGCTTTAGTTTTTCGTTTATCAGCTTAAGCTGTTCATTCGTTTGCTTAAGCTCTTGAATTTCATTCTTATAAGCATGCAGAATAATTTTCTGTTCACGATCTCCAAAATCAACATTTTGCTCACGACTAGACTCCAGAGTACGAATTCTTAGCCTCTGCTCCTTAAGCAAACGAGCCAACTTGGTTCGCTTTTCAACCTCTGTTTCCAAGCCCAAGTCATCCAACACCGGATCACTCGGTGAAAGAACTGGGATATCCGGCTCGGCTTTCTCAAATTGAAAGCGTAGTTTATTCAACTCGACCGCTTTCTTGAGTCGCAAGAAGTCATTCGACCCGGGCGTCATATCAGGATCCCATAGGTCGTTCAAATGCCAATTAATTGAACACTGCCCCCGGCAAGCCAAACGTATTGGCCCGCCACCTAAATCAGGC
>NZ_LWGJ01001785.1:0-1240 GCF_001635845.1 Oleiphilus sp. HI0132
TGACAGACGCTGAAGGCAAAGAACCCATTCTTATGGAAATGGTTTGGGCCTGGACACCTAAAAAACGTTAAGCTCTCCACTTAAAAGCTGAGCAAGTGTTATGTGAATCTGCTTAGTTCAGCTTTTAGTATATTCCCCAAAATCACAACAGCTTGCTCTCGCTCTCTGGTCCATTCATGTGCATAACTTAACCGAATATAGTTATGGTACTTACTCGAATCGGTTGAAAAGATTTCTCCTGGCGCAACAATGACGCCCTCGGCCTTAGCCAAATGGTAGAACTCTGTGCTATCTACACCATCAGGCAACTGTATCCATGCAACAAAACCTCCTTGCGGCTTAGTGATGCGTGTTTCTTTGGGAAAGTGTAGCGCAATTAAATCTAGCAACCTATCGCGCCTCTGGCTGTAAACTTCACGAGCATGCCTCAAGTGACGGTCAAAGCGCCCTCTAGACAAAATATCGGCAACCGCCAGTTGGGGTAAAGCAAAGTGACTGGAGTTGCTTAAAAAACGTTGGTACTCAATTTTTTCCCGATATCGCCCTGGCATCACCCAGCCGACACATAGCTGAGGGTCAAGCACCTTCGAAACTGAAGAGCACAGCAGAATTCGGCCACCCTTATCATAAGATTTAACAGCTTTTGGCCTAGCATCACTGTATGACAGCTCTCCGTAAATATCGTCTTCAATCATCGGTAAATCATATTTTTCTAAGAGCTTCGCCAACTTGAGCTTCGCAGTTTCTGGCATCAAGGCTCCCATGGGGTTGCTATAGCTAGGAACTGATAACACAACTTTTACGGGCCACTGCTCGACTGCCAACTGAAGCGCGTCGATGCTCATTCCCCTTACCGGATCTGAAGGAATTTCAAGCGCTTTTAGCCCCAAAGATTCGATTAACTGTAACAAGCCATAATAGCCTGGCGACTCTACCGCAACCACATCACCTTTTTCACACAGAGAGCGTAAACACAATACAATGGCCCCTTGGCAGCCAGCAGTAATAATAATTTCATCAGGTGACACTAACATGCCCGCATCAGAAGCACGTCTGGCGAGCTGCTTCCTTAGTTGAGGACAGCCTTTTCCTGAGTCATAGCCAATGCCGAGAAACTTCTCAGTCCGCACAAGGTTTGCAAATGATTTTTTTAGTTGTTCAATAATAGGGAAGTCACTTGCCGGGACCGCTGCACCGAAGCTGACATTATTTGGTTCTGCCGAACTGGCCAGGACGTCCA
>NZ_LWGJ01001786.1:0-924 GCF_001635845.1 Oleiphilus sp. HI0132
TATCACCGGAGACTATGTCAGTGACGAGCCTTGTGTCGAAATTATTGCAGGTTGCAAGGGCATCTATGCACTGGAAGTGTTCGATCAGGGGATGACGGGTAGTGTCGATACTTATGACCAGAAAATTCTTGAGCTGATCAGGCGCTTCAAAGGCCATGTTGTTTCTAAAGATATTAATGCGAACACCATTACTCATTATCTTGCTACAAACCTGAAAACAGTAAAGCGTATATACGGTGCTCTGGAAAAATGTTTTCCTGAGGCCGAGATTGACCAGTGCAAAGTTGCGATTGTTTCGGCGATTGGCAGTAATATGCAAGTGCCTGGTATGTTGGCGGTGACGGTCAAGGCGCTGGCACAGCAGGAAATTAGTGTTTTAGCAATGCATCAATCTATGCGACAAGTTGACATGCAGTTTGTTGTCAACGAAGACGACTATGACTTGGCGGTGAAGAGCCTGCATAGTAGCTTGGTCGAAATTCACAATCACGGTATCGCGATTTGCCCTGCTAATTAACAATTAGATCTCGTGGGAACATCCTGCTAAAGGAGTTGGCAATGCATCAGATCTCTGGGTTTTCATCGGCAGCACGTACGCTGTTTGTTTTGGCGGCATTTGTTATTGTGGTTGCAGGTATACGCGCTGCTGAGTCATTGATGGTGACGTTTCTACTCTCCGGTTTTTTTGCCATCATTTGTGCGCCTCCCTTTCTCTTTATGCAACGGAAAGGCTTGCCTGCCTGGCTGTCCTTGATACTGGTGGTTATTTTTATCAGCCTGGTGCAGTTGGTGATTATCTCTATTATTACCACTTCACTCACTGCTTTCTCAAATGACCTACCCCAGTACCAGATACGCCTGCAAGCATTGATGGGCGAACTAATCAGTGGCTTAAATTCCTGGGGCTTGGATATTCCAAAGGAA
>NZ_LWGJ01001787.1:0-920 GCF_001635845.1 Oleiphilus sp. HI0132
ATCGAGAAATCATTGCGGTGTTCCTGGGTGCGCTTCACGGCCCAAAACCTCATGTAAGCCGCCCTCAAGCTGGGCGTTCAATACCTCACGCTCCTTGGCTTTATCTCGATACTCATATCCGTCTTGAGCAGCGTATGCCAGCTTGTATCGCTCATTATTCGACACAATTGAATCAATGTATTGGCGCATCGAGCGATACTCACTCAACAATGACTCATCAATGGTTGAATCTTCGATAAGTTTGTCGAGCACGCCATAAACTACATTTAGCTGATGATAGTAACGGTACTCTCGAAAGATTTTATCCTGACAATCGGCGTCTAATTCCGTTTCAGTAATGACTGTTTTTTGCTGCCCTAAAGGGACTACGGCACCTTCGGCAAAATTGCCTTGCCACACCTCGGCTTCTGGATCCATGTCGACTGTTTTGTACTTGAAGTGAACATCGCAGCAAGCAGCCTCATCCAACTTCATATCATCCGTTGCATAAGTAATACCGATGTATTCGTCAGTGAATTTATTAAATACGACTATGACGTTCATGTATTACCCCCAGAAACCATTGGTGCTTGTCGCAATCGCTCGCCATGCGCCTGCTTTAACAAACGTGGTTGTGTATTCATCCGTCCACCAGGCACTGCCATTCCCTGTACCTCTCACATAACGATTTTTGTAGCGAACCTGAATATGGTCGTTATCTCTAAAACCACTGCTGGGATGAATTGCCAATGCCCAATTAAGTGCCGTACTGGCGGTTGAGGTATTCCCCGTAGACCTCACGTCGACATAGACTGCCCTGGGTGCATTAACTAAACGCAAATAGCGGTCGTCATGATTATGCGACGAGGGTGGATACGTCTTCGGCTTGCTATCAATCTGAGACCAGGTATGGCGATGCGATGAAGGCGGATAAGCTGACG
>NZ_LWGJ01001788.1:0-656 GCF_001635845.1 Oleiphilus sp. HI0132
CCAGCTGAGATCAGCGAAATTATTAAGAAGCGCATCGAAACTCTCGATGTTTCTTCTGAAGCCCAAAATGAGGGCANTATCGTCAGTGTATCTGACGGTATCGTTCTAATTCACGGTCTTGCCGACGTAATGTATGGTGAGATGGTAGAGTTTGAAACCGGCGTATACGGTATGGCGCTTAACCTAGAGCGTGATTCTGTAGGTGTCGTTGTCCTAGGTGACCCTAAAGGTCTTGCCGAAGGTCAGAAAGCAAAATGTACGGGTCGTATCCTAGAAGTACCAATCGGTGAAGCAATGCTTGGCCGTGTTGTTGATGCACTAGGTAACCCAATTGATGGTAAAGGTCCTATCGAGACTACGCTAACTGCACCTTTAGAAAAAGTTGCACCAGGTGTAATCGCACGTCAATCAGTTGATGAGCCAGTACAAACTGGTTTGAAAGCGATTGACTCAATGGTACCTATCGGCCGTGGCCAGCGTGAGTTGATCATCGGTGACCGTCAGACTGGTAAGACTGCAATCGCTATCGATGCAATCATTAACCAGAAGAACACAGGTGTTAAGTGTATCTATGTAGCAGTTGGTCAGAAGCAATCTTCTATCGCTGCGGTTGTACGTAAACTTGAAGAGCATGACGCAATGGATCACACGATCAT
>NZ_LWGJ01001789.1:0-913 GCF_001635845.1 Oleiphilus sp. HI0132
TTGAGCGTATTCTAAGGGTTGAAAAGGTGTATGCTCATGTCCGTTATCTGGAACCTATGGACTCAGCATCCTTATGTCGTAAGGGCTTGGCGAGGCGTACTCGGGAAATGATTGGTGCAGAATTAAAACTGATTTAGGTATAAAAAAACCCGCAAGAGCGGGTTTTTTTATACCTTAGCTTTGCGCTTAGGCAGGGTAGTCGCGCTTGTCGTGACCAGTATAAAGCTGGCGTGGACGACCAATGCGGTAGTTTTCACTAACCATTTCGTTCCAGTGTGAGAACCAACCAATAGTTCGAGACATTGCGAAGATAACGGTAAACATTGACTCAGGAATACCGATAGCTTTCAAAATGATACCCGAGTAGAAGTCTACGTTTGGATATAGCTTTCTTGCAACAAAGTACTCATCTTCTAGTGCTATCTGCTCAAGGCGACGCGCGATCTTCAATAGAGGATCATTCTCAAGGCCTAGTGCACCAAGAACTTCTTCGCATGTTTCGCGCATAACTTTGGCGCGAGGGTCGAAGTTTTTGTATACGCGGTGACCGAAGCCCATCAGACGGAATGGGTCGTTCTTGTCTTTCGCTTTGGCTACGTATTCATCGATCCGAGATACGTCACCGATTTCGTTAAGCATTGTTAGTACAGCTTCGTTTGCGCCGCCGTGAGCAGGGCCCCAAAGTGCAGCGATGCCAGAAGCGATACAAGCAAATGGGTTGGCGCCAGTTGAGCCAGCTAGGCGGACAGTTGATGTTGATGCATTCTGCTCATGGTCAGCATGAAGCATGAAGATCTTATCCATTGCCTTTGAGATGGCTGGGTCAAACTTAACATCGCCAGCTGGCGTGCTGAACATCATGTGCAGGAAGTTTTCTGCATAATCCAAGTCATTGTTTGGATACATGAAAGGC
>NZ_LWGJ01001790.1:0-1067 GCF_001635845.1 Oleiphilus sp. HI0132
CATAGATTCCCCTGCATGATCCCGGCCCAAACAAATGAGGCATTATGGACAAAATTAGTCGAACATAGATAATTTATAGCAGGTTTTACAACAACAACAATGCGATATTAAAAGTATTTTCTCTTAAATTAACGCTTACCTGTTGTTTTTATAGAAGATTAGTGTGTTTCACTAAGTTTAGAGTGATGAAGGTAAATGTTTTCCTAGCTCGACGTTATAGGCATTGATGAGCTTAAAGCGATCTTGCTCTAGACCGTTGATGGACACTGACTCTTTAAACATATCTAAAGGACGCACCCACAATCCAAACTCGCCATATAAAGCTCTATAGACAACCAACTTTTCCTCTGTCTCGCTATGCGTGACCAGGCCAAGTACCTCGTATTCAGCCCCCTTATAATGCTGATACAAGCCTGTTTCGATACCACTCATCCAGCCTTCTCCATACCCAAGAGTCTTCTCATAACCGATTCCAACATCACCACAACGATCATTAATGCATAAGCGGCGGCAATATAAACCCCTGCTTGAAGCGCTTTATCTGTGTGACCCAAAACCCAGTCATAAGCACCAACAAGGTAGGCGGGTGCCAGCCAAATACTTGCATCTGTCGCAATATTGATAGGCGTTAACAAGAGGACGGCAACCAGAACCCTTAAAGATCGCCGGGTTCGACGTAGCTTGAGATTTCTGGTCATTCGCCAAAATACGGCAATCATCACGAGCGCGGAAATCAGGTACACTGCCCACGCAGCAAGGTATGAAAAACTTTCCAACTATCTATCCTTAAGCCTATATCAACTAAACAAGATCGAGCGAGCCCATCTCATTATTAATTCGCAATTTTTAGTGTAGTTCATCTGCCTGACAGCCATAACAAACTAAATTATGTAGTCTTCCCAATCGTCTTCTGAAACCAGGCTTTCGCTGATTGCTTTTGAGCGCACCGAAATGTGATTTTCATGCATCATAATTTTGCTACCCGCGATCAAGGGGTGCCACTGGGGTAGCGGCTTCCCTTCAAATAGCAAACGATAAGAACAAGTTTCAGGGAGCCATACCGAGAC
>NZ_LWGJ01001791.1:0-23322 GCF_001635845.1 Oleiphilus sp. HI0132
ATTAGGGATTTATGTTACTCTGCATCATCATTTTGTAACATACACACTAGAGCAAGTGACATTCGAGGAACCAACAGTCCTCTACTCGCTTTTTTAAGTACTTCTTCGACGCAATTTCGCTAATTCAATTCTCATTACGAATACTCATTAGGTACACACATGAACGTAACAATTAATTGGGGCGGTGACGCCAAATTTGTAGGTCAATCAGGCTCAGGTCATGAAATAGTAATGGATGGCCCTCCTGACCATGGCGGAAAAAACCAAGGCCCTCGACCTATGGAAATGCTGCTACTAGGTTTGGGTGGCTGCACATCATTTGACGTCATGAGCATTCTGCAAAAATCCCGTCAAAACGTAACTGACTGCCAAGCAATTATCGACGCAGAACGTGCCGACGAAGTCCCCAGTGTTTTTACCAAGATCAGCATCCACTTCATTGTCAGTGGTGAGCAGCTTAAAGAAAGCCAAGTAAAAAGAGCCGTTTCTCTCTCTGCTGAAAAGTATTGCTCTGCTTCGATTATGCTTGAGAAAGGCGGTGTGGAAATCGCTCACAGCTATGAGATAAAAGAAGCCTGAGCCATAGTTCTTGAATATATAGAGCGAATTAAACTCACTAATTCGCTCTATGCCTCTTGCTATAAATCGATATAAGCAGAGACGGAAGAGCCCTGAACAAAATCGACCTTCAAGTGCTTCATTTTTTGCAGACAGATGGCTGTGTCAACGGCATTAGCCAAGACTTTCTTACCTAAATAGTGAGCGATTTCTATAATCGAATCCGCCGCCTTTTCATCACCTTCGGCTTGATTCAGCTCTTCCATAAACGACTCATCAATTTTGATCATATCGAAAGGCAACGCTTTGAGAAAGGCAAACGGAGACCGCTCTGAGCCAAAGTGATCGAGACAAAATTTGAAGCCTTCCGCTTTTAATTGGTTCATATAAGCCACCGCAGAGTGAATATCTTCAATCGCTGCGCAGTCATATAGATCAAAACATACTTTTCTAGCGGGAATTTTCCCTGCTCTGGAAAGAGAAAGCATTTGTTCAGTAAACTCTTCATCGCATAAAGAGTAACCACTAATCTGCACTCGGACATAGTTCTCATCATCTAAAACAGGGTGCTGATGTGCCTGCAAGGCTATCAGCTGCGCAATCCACCATGCATCCAGCTCTTTGGCATCTTCATCGCCACTGACCTCAAAAGGCGATTGCCCCCCCTCAACAAAGCACGACAGGTTCACGTGATTCTGTAATACGCTATTGCTGCTCGACGCATCGGCCTCACTCTCAGTATTGTTTAAACACTCCACAACCTGCATCTTCAGCTCAAGCGTCAGCGCACTAAAATCTATATCTTCAGGTAAAATGTTTTCTGACTCGTCAATATATAAAGTCGGGATATTGTCTGAATTGGCGACAGGCTCTGGTTCATTAACACGAACGCCATCCGAGGCAAACTCGTCTTCAAGCTCATTTCGATACTCTGAATCTGATCCATCGACACCCTCATCACTTTGATGTATTCGGGCAAAGCTCTCTTCAATTAACTCTAATGCAGCACGAATCATTGACTCTGGGTTATAAAACCCCATATGCGCCTTACTTTCACCAATCAACACTGACAATGCAGTCTCTTCAGACTCACATAGAGTCTCCAGCGTATCCTGGCACCGCAAACCTAAAAACTCTTCGCCATGGTCAACCGTAAATAAGACGAAGTCAGAATCATTAACCCGCCCTAAAACACCACCACCAAGCATACCACTCAATTGACCTGCAACATCCTTAGCGAAACTCGGCTCCAAACTTGCTGCATCATCTGTTTTGGTATCGTAAAAACGAATATAGAGTAAGTAACACTCTGCAGTTCGCTTGCCTTTCTTCATCAAGGTTCTAACCTGACGACAAAACTCTGATTTACGTATTAGGCCTGAACCTTCGTCATAATTCGACTCATACGCTATCTTGTCGTAAACCTCGGCAACCATATTGTCGAGGCTCTGGTTAACCATGGGTAGTTCATAATCAAAATCCAGAGATATTCGCCGGTCTCTTAGGTACGTCGCAAACTTTAGTAAGCCCAGCTCAATAACTTTCATACCCTGATGGTTTACACATACGAACTTGCTATAGCCTTTCGCTATCCAGACCAAGCGCATGTATTGCGGTTCCTTTCCTTCTCGCTCAAGTTGCAGCCAAGTACCCGTTTCAATAGATTTTGCTTTTAGAATCCAGGTTTTGAGCTCTTGAGACTTAGTAAGGTTTCGTTGCACCAAGTCATCTTCAGTCTCTGGCAGGTCTTGTAACTTAGCTTGCACCATATTATGGCAACCACGTGGCGCATTTTGAATAAGATGCTTTAACGACTCTCTTACAGTGCCAGACGCTTCATTCGTTCCCGATACCTGTTTCAGACCTTCTTGAATAACAGGAATAATTTTCTTAGCATCAACGGGGATTTCAGGATTGTCTCCAAAAGCAATTAGACGATCAAGAACCGATAAATAAGTATGCCACTGCTCACTATCTTCACCATATTTTATATGGGTGAGGTTCAGCAGTTCCTTCCAGCCATTTTCAACCAACACACTAACGGCTGATGGAACCTGCTTTCCAGCAAAACGTTGATTAAGTGCTGTTGCAACCGCAACCTTGGCCTCATCAACCTTATGCACACCATCAGCAGCGGCTGCCACTCGCTCTACATTCTTAACATATAGCTTGTTTTGCTTCTCGATCAATTGGTCCAATTCTGCCAGGACGCTATCGAATATTTCAGTATCTTGTTCAAACTGCTCAACAATCTGCTCTACTAATTCTGACACCTTTCGCCGGCTTGCAGGGTTCAAGGTAGCACCTTTTGCGCCAAGCTGAGCAATACGGTTCATAACAGCTCTGACGGAGCTATTATGATCTTCAAAGAAACGCTCATCTTTCAGTAGCACTTTCAGTACTGGTACTTCAAGTTTAAGTAGGTGCTGTTTTGCTTCAGAACTAATACGGGGGTTATTCCGCATACTGTAAAAAAAGCGATCTACGACATCGATAGCAACCTTCTGTTGCTCATCGAGTGCTTTTTCAGTTCCCTGCTGTTTGAAGCTCTCCTCTACTCGGGACATCAAGCTAGGGCGTTCTTCCAGCTTGTCAGCATCACTAGCACCTTGAAGCTCAGCAAGGCCTTCGGTGAACTCTCCTTGCGAGTAATTCTCTAGTGGAGCGCTGGCCTCACCTAAGCGCTGACTCTGTTCAGCTGATTTTTTCCGCAAAGATCGCATCAAACCCACAACATTATTTAGCGCACTTTGCACTTCTGCCTGATTTTGTTGGAATGGACTATCGCCACCCATTTGATTTGCTTGACCGGATAGTGTTCCTAGACCTGGAGCCGCACCTGAAGGAGAGCTTGCGGACTGAAAAGGCGGCGCTGTTAATGCAGCGCTTTGAGTATCAGCTTGCCCGGTTCCACCACCAAGAGATTCGATAAAGGAAGAACGCTGCTCTTCTAACGGGGCACTTGGCGCTCCCAAGGCATCTTGGTTTTGTTGAGTTTCAGCGGAGGTAGCTAAACTTGCTTGGCTTTCTAAACTGGCTGCCATAGGGGACGCTTCCGGCACATAGCCTGGCCTTCCCGCCACACCAGGCCCACCTGCAGAACCACCCTGAGCTGAATTTTCTTGCTCTTGCGGTCTTTTCTCCTGAGAGGGCTCTGGTTTTGATCGCTTAGGTTTAGCTTCTGCACGTGACTTGACTGCCTTAGCCAGATCCATATTCGGTAGAATATTATGGTTAACCAAAATCTGGTTTAAACCTAAATACAAACTATCAAGCGACGTCATTACCTGCTTTTCAAACACCTTGAAAACCAGTTTCTCTAGTGTCCCACCCAAGCGCAGAGGTATAACGGCGGCATGAAAAGCACTCACCAACAATGCTGGGCCAAAAACACTTTGGTGATGGTTTTTATCACCAATTCCTACCGCATCCAAACGGACTTTAAGAGGTAATAATTCGGCACGATATTGAGTTTCACATTTGGTAATCAAGACCCTTGAAGTCAACCAGTCTTCAAAGTCACCTTTATCGACAAGCGATAGGGTATCGCTCATTTTTGTAGACATATCCAGATGCTCTTGATATGCCCCTAAAGGATCTTGCACTCCAATTGAAAAACCAGCTTGCAGTTCACGCTGACTCTTCTCTACTTTCTCAGCAGCGGCCATTAGCTCATTGGCTTTTTGGTCACTTTGGGCCTGTATTGAAGCTTGCTTTATTTCCTCAATTAAAACTGGCCAAAGGTCTGTCATTAAGGGAAGTGTCGTGCTATGAATCCTTTCTATACACTCCTCAACAATCTTTTTGCTCTCTTCGCTTGGTGCCGAACGTGCACCCTGGTTCATAGCAACCAAAGCACGGATAGCTTGAGGTTTACGCTCAGTAAAGCGAATACCAAAAGCTCCTGTCATCATATGTGCGAGATGCGCACCGATGTGAAACTCTTTACCACGCAAGTCCTTAAAAGAAAGGTCCAGTAAATCTTCTTTTCTAAGTATGGCCAAAAAGTCGATATACTCACGATCAAATTTGAGAAACATACCGTCAGGGCAATAGTCTGCAATCACACAAGGAACATGGTGGGTTTTACCTAAGTGCAGTATTGCCTCATGATGAATCGGTCGACGAATACTTGAGCGACGTTCCTGACTCTTGTTCATTGCGTAATCCGCTGTTGTTGAGTTCGATTAATATGGTCCATGAATAGTCTAAATCTGTTTCATCAATACTTTTGCATTGCGGCTAGAGTTATAGTTTTTCCCGCCAGGCAAGTGCTCTGAAGAACTCAAGCCGAAGCCCCGTTCTTTAAACCATTGTTCAGTCTTAGTTGTTAACACAAATAAACGGGATAAGCCTAGAGACCTTGCTCTATCTGTTACAGCTTCTAACAAACGATCTCCACGGCCTTTTTGTCGATAATCCGGATCGACCGCGAAACACGAGAGTTCACCGGCCTTGTCTTCAGTAAAAGGATATAAACCAACACAAGCTATGATCGCGTTGTCACGAGCCTCAACCAGAAAATAATCTAATTCCGTCTCAAGTAGCTCTCGTGAGCGTCTAACCAAATAGCCTTGCTCTTCAAGAGGACGAATCAGGTTCAAAATACCGTTCGTATCTTCCAGTCTCGCTGGCCTTATTTGGTCAAAGACTTCGACACTAACCATTGTGCCATGACCATCTCGGGTAAATAACTCTTCAAGCAAAGCACCATCATGAGCATAACCAAGCAAGTGAGCTCTAGTCACACCAGCCTGGCAAGCTATCGCAGCGGAATATAGCAAATTCAAGGGAGTACCCGCGTCAATTAGCTCAGTACCAGCACGTTTTGTGTCGACAAGAGACAAGGCCTCTTCAGCCGTCAGCTGCTTTACTGCTGTGCCTTTTTCTGTCGAAATAGGGCTTTCACTACCTAGAAATATCAGCTTATCTGCTTGTAGCCTTACCGCTAAGTCCCCTGCGAGCTCTTCGTAGCTTAAATTGAAAATATCACCACTCATAGAGTACCCAGTTGCAGGAATCAAAACGATTGAGCTTGACTCTAAGCTCTGGGTAATAGCCTCGACTTCAATCTTCCTGACATGCCCCGTATGGCCCATATCGACACCTCGACTCACACCATGAGGCTTTGCCATAACAAAATTGCCACTGACTACTCGAATTTTAGCCCCGTGCATTGGCGAATTCACAACCCCCATAGAGAGGCGAGCCTCGAGCTCCGAACGAAGTCTTCCGTAGGCTTTAAGCACCGCAGGCATCATTCTTTCTTCCGTTACACGAAGGCCCAAGTGAAATTTTGAACGTATCCCCCGGTCGGCAAGCTCCTCATCTATTTGCGGACGAGCCCCAAAAACAATAGCCAAGCGAATACCCAAGCTATTTAGCAAACTAATATCATTGATAATATTCGCCAGATTATGGTTTGCTAGCGCTTCTCCGCTTAGGGCGAGCACAAAAACCTGATTACGGTGAGCATTTATATAGGGGGAAGCATTTCTAAACCAGCTCACCCACTCTTTCATTTCAGTCATCTATTTATGAATACCTGAGTTGGCAGCGTATTAGCGCCAAACTTCGACGAGTTCTATTTTCTCATTAGCAAAAAAGTAATCTGCAGTCCCACCGCCAAAAATAAGCGTCACTTCAATTTTTTGTTCGTCAGCAGATTTCAACAAGCCCTGGTAGGTTTTGCCATCCTTGAGTTCAATTCTTACTTTACGGTCGACGAATTCGGATAAAACCATAATATCAGTTGGCTGATAGCGTAAATTACTCAACACCACTGTCGCCTGACCGCTGCTCTCTGGTTTTTTAGGTTTCTCTTCAAGCACTGGCTCAGGCCGATAATAACTGCCATCTAAAAACAGCTGCAACGATTGACTCATTTTGCCGTTGATATTTGCACTTATTCCTAGACTAGACACTAGTTCCTGATCATAAAGTCGTTCTAACTCTCCCAACCTTATCGGCACAGGAGGTTCAACTTTTAACTTCAAGACACCGCCTTGCAACAATTTATCACGATATAAATCTTCGACAGCCTCATTTGCCAGCATTCCTATCCCCGCCATACCTATTCGCCAAGCTTGAGAAGCATGTTTTGCATAGGCCTCAGGCTCTAAGCCACTCTCTTCCGTGCATAAGTTCACCATACGACGAGCATAGCCCGCATCTAAATGACTCATTTCTAGGTTATGAATATTTATTGCTGACACATTTCCCGTTTCAATTACGGTATTAAGCTCTTCCAAATCCAGACTTAGGGCCAACTCTAACTTTCCGATCTTATCGATGTCTATCGACAGCGTAATCATATCTTTGCCGCGGGCTTGCTCATAATAGATGCGACCCGAAGCCGATAGCTCTTCTATCCCCATGGCTTTTAAAGCTGAGAAATCCAGAGATGAACGATCTCCGCAAGCAAACAAGCTCATTGGAACCAACACCTTATCGCCAATAAACAGAGCCATCCATTCATCAAGACCGCGCCCCTTAAAAGGCATTCGCAAGCCAGAGTAGCTCATTGAAATCGGAGCAGTCAATTTGCCTACTTTTAAGCTAGGCAAGGCTGTCATCATTGAAGATGCATTGCCTAAACCGAGCGTAAGTTTGTCTATATTAATCGGACGCTTCAAACTAAAAGGCGTTAAAACAAGTCCCTCAAAATGGATATTCCCTTCAAAGTCAACCGATAGCCAGGAATAGCTTAACGAAAGGCTTTTACTATGCTCTTGTTTAAAACTTTCTATAAACTGCATCGCAGAGTACGTGGCATAGGCCTTGATGCCTGCTACAAGGAGCAGCCCAAGAATCAATAAAGCCCCTAACTTCTTAATCATTTCTTATGTTCCAAGTAACTTATCCAACTTCGTATACAAACTATAGCAAATATTCTAAGAATTTAACTTTATCTTCAGATATTTAGGTCTAAGCTAAAATCTATAAGCTGTAGGCAATTAATGGGTTAATCACTGCCAATTCAGCATTTCACCATTTATATAGCTAAAGTCGAAGTTAGACCCTTACCATGAAGCACTCAGATGATGTATCCAGAGCAGTAGACCTTCTGAAAAAAACGCTGCCGGAAATGAACAAACGAAATATCGCTACTACGCCTAATAATTATGCGATTTGGTATGAGTTCGTCGTGGGTGACAACCCGGAACTTAGCAAAGCAATTCAAGAACTGGATGCTAAGAAGACAAGCTATACCACGGAAACCCTTCAATCACTCTATGAGAAATATATTTCAGACGCCCACGAAGCTGCAGTCAATAAGCTGAGCAATAGTGTTAAAGAAATTATTCATAACTTTCTCAACAAAGTTAATAAGGAGGGTCACGGACTAACTGATTACGCGCAGACCTTATCGTCGTTTTCTGAGAAAATGGAAGGTGCCAGTGACATCAGTGATATAAAGTCACTCATTAGCCATCTGCTAGATGAAACCAAGAAGCGTGAAAGCGCTGCACAGAGTATGCAAACTTCCCTTGAAAGCATGGCGCTTGAAATGAAAAAACTCAGGGCCGAAGTATCAAAGCTTAACTCTGAAGCAACAACAGATTCCCTCACAAAGGTGAACAATCGCCGTGCCTTTGATATGGAGATAGAAAACTTTATTTCTTCCAGCAAAGCCGAGAAGAAACCATTATGCCTACTGTTAATCGACCTGGATGATTTCAAGCGTTTTAATGAACAATTTGGTCATACAATTGGCGACAAAGTTCTTCGTTTTGTCGCGACACTCTTAAAAAACAACATTAAGGGCTGCGACTCGGTTGCTCGGTTTGCTGGCGAACAATTCGCAATTCTACTGCCTGAAACGGCCTGCGAAGGAGCTTACATTGTCGCTGAGAATATTCGTGAGCGCTTATCGAAACAAACTTTATCAGACAGCGCAGAAAAGATTGAACTAGGAACTGTCACAGCTTCGATCGGTGTCGCCGTATACAAGTATGGAGAGAGTGCAGAGCAGCTAATTCGTAAAGCTGATAAGTTCATGCACGAGGCAAAACGTTCAGGAAAGAATAAAGTTGTGGGCGGTTCAAATGTAGGTTCTGACAGCAAAGAGTCATCAAGTACGCTTATTTAAAACAATCAAGCGGCCATAATTACTGACCGCTCAGCACACTAAGTACTAGTCATTAGTAATCAGCGTTCCAACACCTTCATCTGTAAAGATTTCCAAAAGTGTTGAGTGGCTAACTCGACCGTCAATAATGTGCGAACTCTTTACTCCGTTTTTCACAGCCTCTAAAGCGCACTTAATTTTCGGCAACATACCGCCGTATATCGTTCCATCAGCAATCAACTCATCGACCTGAGCAGTTGATAAACCTGTTAACACCTCTCCCGATTTATCCTGCAGACCAGAAATATTTGTCAGTAGAATAAGTTTTTCTGCTGCTACCGCCTCAGCTACTTTTCCAGCAACCAAGTCAGCATTGATATTATAAGACATCCCATCTTCACCGACTCCGATCGGTGCAATAACGGGTATCACATCACTTTTGGTCATCATATCAATAACCGAGGTATCGACCGACTTGACCTGACCAACATGACCGTAATCTATAATTTCTGGTCGATCAACTTCTGGAGTTATTTTATCGACATGAAGTTTAGTTGCCTTGATCAGGTTTGCATCCTTCCCTGTAAGACCTATTGCCTTACCTCCATTGCTGTTAATAAGAGCAACAATTTCCTTATTCACTTTTCCGCCCAAGACCATCTCGACCACATCCATCGTCTGGCTATCGGTGACACGCATACCATCAACGAAGTGGCTTTCAATATTCAAACGCTCAAGCAAGTCACCTATTTGGGGGCCGCCCCCATGCACAACAATCGGATTGATGCCCACCAACTTCATCAACACAACATCTCTTGCAAAGCTGTTCTTTAAGTCTTCGTTCTCCATGGCGTTGCCACCATACTTAATCACCAAGGTTTTACCTGAAAAGCGCTGAATATAAGGCAGTGCTTTGCTTAATACTGAAGCCACCTGGCCAGCAGATTCTCTTGTTAAACTCATATTTTTCCTAACAAACAATAAAGGTCAGAATGGTTGACCTAAAAATTACATTCAATTGATGGATCGACTATCTGAAGCTGCGTCCTAAATATCGACTTCACTTCTTCTAAAGCTGCCTCATTATCAGCCTCGAACCTCAGAACCAATACGGGAGTGGTATTGGATGCACGACATAAACCCCAGGCATTTGGGTATTCGACTCGTAAACCATCTATCGTGGAAATATTTCCACCAACAAACTGGTCTTTCAAAGCACACAGACTTTCAACGATCATAAATTTAGACTCATCTGTCACACTGATATTTATCTCAGGCGTACTTAAGTCTTCAGGAAAATCGGCAAATACTTCTTCAGAAGAGCGATCTTCAATACCCAAGACTTCTAATAAACGAGCGGCAGCATAGAGACCGTCATCGAAGCCAAACCAACGCTCTTTGAAGAATACATGACCACTCATTTCACCAGCAAGTAATGCCCCGGTTTCTCTCATTTTAGCTTTCATATAAGAGTGTCCGCTCTTCCACATTACCGGGCGACCGCCATAACTGCTAATCAAACCATTAAGGCGTCGAGAGCATTTAACATCAAATAAGATATCTGCTCCCGGGTTACGGGAGACAACGTCTTTGGCGAACAACATCAACAAACGATCAGGCCAAATAATCTTACCTGTATTGGTTACAACGCCCAAACGATCTGCATCGCCGTCGAAGGCTAAACCGATATCCGCATCATGCTCTTGCACTGCGGCAATCAAGTCTCTGAGATTGTCTGGGTTACTAGGGTCAGGGTGATGATTAGGAAAACTACCATCAACCTCACAATGCAATGGAATAACTTCACAACCAAGTTCTTCAATTAGTTGTGGCGCAACCTTCCCGCCCACGCCGTTACCCGCATCCAATACAACTTTTAAAGGCGCAGCAACAGCAATATCATTTAGAATTGTGTCCATGTACTCTTGGGTCACATCGCTATCTGTACATGAACCTTCTCCATGCTCAAAGTCCTGCAACAAGATACGGTTGTAGAGCTTTTGAATATCATCGCCAGCCAAGGTTTTACCATCAAGCATGATCTTAAGGCCGTTATAATTAGCTGGATTATGACTGCCTGTAATCATCACACCACTTCCTGTTTTAAAGTGGTGCGTAGAGAAATATAAAACCGGCGTGGGAACCTGCCCAACATTGACGACATCCAGGCCGGTACTCAAGATCCCGCGGATCAATGAATCCGAGTACGGTACGCTAGAATAACGACCATCAAACCCGACGCATATCGCGTTTTGCCCTTGAAGAAGCGCCTCACTTGCAATAGCTTTACCTATTAACTCTACAAGCCCTTCGTTTAAGGTTTCGTCAACCACACCCCGGATATCATAGGCGCGGAAAATAGTCTGGGGAATATCTATATCCAGACCTTGCACTTCCGAAACCATATCATCTGTATCACCAAGCGCTCCAGAACCTTCTGCATCATTTAACACATCCAAATCAAGCAAATCATCATCAAACAGAGGCGCATCATCTTCTACGTCATTCGAAACAGGAGCTGTTTTTTTAGACTGCTCTTCTTTTGGCTTATTAGCGGTCTGTTGCACAGACTTCTTCGCACTCGCGGATAAGTGCTTTATGTGTTCAGATACAGCTGACGACATTGCTGTGAACTCTCCAAAGGAGAAGGAGGCACGCCCAGTTTTGCCACCCGAAGCAAGCCCAGCTGCCATTTGACTAACTTGAAGAATATCTTTACGAACACTTAGCATGTTCATCCGAGCGATTAACACTAGCCCAAGAATTAGCACAACACCTACCCCAAGCAAAATAATCATCACCATTATTCGGTCAATCTGTAAGGACTTTCTAGCATCAGGAGCGTAGGTAATTGTGACGCCAGGCACACTGGTAGCACTCTTTAGTTTATTTGCCGAGTTGCCTTTTCCAAAGGATAAGATCGCTCGCCCGGACTGAGATGCCAAAGCCACCTCACCAGCACTTGCCGCCTCACTCTGCTTGAGAGTTGACTCGATGATATTCAACTGAAATATAGCCAGCATAATATCACCAGACAACGCTTGTGATTCACGTTGTTTTACAGGGCTTGCAAACTGAATATACCAAACACCTTCGTTAAAGAAGGGTTCTATTAATAAGCTCTCTTTCTTTAGCGAACGCCTCAGCAAGTCGATACTGGCAAAAGAAAGCGCTGGGTTATTTT
This sequence comes from Oleiphilus sp. HI0132, assembly GCF_001635845.1. Lineage (NCBI taxonomy): Bacteria > Pseudomonadati > Pseudomonadota > Gammaproteobacteria > Oceanospirillales > Oleiphilaceae > Oleiphilus > Oleiphilus sp. HI0132. The sequence continues at coordinate 11,814 of NZ_LWGJ01001791.1, forward strand.
GTCGCAAACTTTCTAGCTTGGAACTAGGCACCTGATAAACAGCATCAAGCTCTGCCCAAAAGCTCTTAAGTTGACGACTTGATAAGCCTTCTTCGCCAGAATCTTGTAAAGATATATTGGCTACACTTCGCTTTTTCGCATCTATGTAAGCATTAAAACTTTGAGCCAGAGAGTCTAGACGCTGTTGATCTACCTCTGCATTAAATGCAATTTCATTTTGACGTAGCGAGAACTGGTCAATTAAAAAATACGATACAGTCAAGCCTATCAACACAAGTAAGGCCGGTTGGTATATCCACGATACCAGGCTTTTTCCTACTTTTGTTTTCTTTGAAGATTTGACTTTCTTCGCAGGCTTCTTGGCTGCCGCCTCTTCTTTAGTGCTATCTTTGACAACCGTATCTTTCTTTTTGAACATGCTCAAGCTCTCACTCTATTGTTACTATGCTCTGCCAGTCGAACCAAAACCGCCCTCACCGCGAGCACTTTCCGTAAATTCTTCAACAACCTCAAATTGCGCCTGAACAACCGGCACAAGCACTAACTGCGCAATGCGTTCACCAACCTCAATAACAAAGTTTGAGTTCCCCCGGTTCCAGCAAGAAACCATTAACTGCCCTTGGTAATCTGAGTCAATCAGGCCTACCAAGTTGCCCAAAACAATACCATGTTTATGCCCAAGTCCGGATCGCGGTAATATCATCGCAGCCAGATTCGGATCTTCGATATAAATAGACAACCCTGTAGGTAACAAAACGGTTTCACCAGGAGCCAGCTCTATGCTTTTATCTAAGCAAGCCCTTAAATCTATTCCAGCAGAGCCTTGAGTTGCGTATTCTGGCATGGGGATTTCTGAACCCAAGCGTTCATCCAAGATTTTTACCTGTAGTGTTTGTCGCGTCATTATCAGATCTTCTCAATATTTATTTACTGTCGACATAAGTTTAGATGCTTCTTTCGCTTTGTATATGCGAGTTTCGCTAAGAAGCGCTTCCATCCATTTTTTTTGCTATATCCTTTACTATTTCTTCAGCTAAAGAGGCTTTGGACTGCTTAGCGCAAGCCTTTTCATCTTGCGCAGTAATTATCCATGCCTCATTCTGATCACTGTTAAAGCCTATCTCGGGCTTGGATACATCATTCGCTATAATCATATCCAAGTTCTTACGCTTAAGTTTGTCTCTGGCATAATCCAACACATCATGTGTTTCTGCAGCAAAACCAACGGTAAAAGGACGTGACTTTAATGAGGAAACTGTCGCTACAATATCCGGATTTTGCTCTAAGGTAATAGTCATCGACTCGCCTTCATCAGGCTTCTTCTTTATTTTCTTTGTTTGTATCGTCTGAGGCCTGTAGTCCGCCACCGCTGCACACGCAATGAAAATATTATTTGAACCGCCAAGCTGTGCCAAAACAGTATCCCTCATTTCTACTGCTGACAATACATTCAAACGCTCAACTCCATCGGGCGCGTCAAGTTTTGTCGGGCCAGAAACCAAGGTAACCTTTGCCCCTGCACGAACACAACTTTCAGCAAGTGCATAGCCCATTTTCCCCGAGCTGTGATTACTAATATAGCGGACCGGGTCAAGCGCTTCCTGTGTTGGTCCGGCAGTGATCACTACCTTACGCCCAGCCAATAAGCTAGATGGTTCTTTAGTAATTAATATCTCTAGCGACTCACACAGCTCCGCGGGCTCTAACATTCTGCCAGGACCGACATCCCCACAGGCTTGTTCTCCCTGTGCTGGCCCCAGGATTGTCACTGCAGACCCCAGAGTTTTAGTCAATTCAGAAATATTCCGCCGAGTCAGTGGGTTCAACCACATAGCCTGATTCATTGCAGGCGCCAGGAATACCTGAGCAGTACTAGCCAACAGCAAAGTATTAAGCAAGTCGCCCGCCATACCTTGAGCATATCTCGCTAAAAAGTCAGCTGTGGCTGGAGCAACCAAGATAAGATCTGGCCATTTTGCCAGTTCAATGTGACCCATTCCTGCTTCTGCATCGGAGTCTAACAGTTCAGTTTGGACGGGGTTACCAGACAAAGCCTGCAGGCTAAGTGGGGTAATAAATTGCTGAGCTCCCCTACTCATCACAACACGTACTTGTGCGCCAGCCTTAACGAGCTGCCTGCACAGGTCTGCAGATTTGTAAGCTGCGATACCGCCGGTTATCCCAAGTAATATCTTTTTGCCGCTCAGTTTGGAGCTCATACCTACTTCCCTTCACGATAAAAGCGAAAAGATACCACTCATAGCCCTCGATTTCACGCTAAACCAAGAGTTTATTAGGAGTTCGGCGTCAAGCACTCTCATGCGAACTGCTCACTCTGCATTTTTTACAGGCAAAAAAAAGAGCGCTAAAAAGCGCTCTTTTTCAATAAGCTGATACCACGAGGGTAGCATGCTCATCGAGAGAAATTACATAGGAGTAACGTTCTCAGCTTGTGGACCTTTCTGACCAGTACCAACTGTAAATTCTACAGTCTGACCTTCAGCAAGAGTCTTGAAGCCATCAGATTGAATAGCGCTGAAGTGTACAAACACGTCTGGGCCATTTTCCTGCTCGATGAAACCAAAACCTTTAGATTCGTTGAAAAACTTAACTTTACCAGTAACTCTATCTGACATAATCATATCCTGACTAAAAAACTAAAACATAAAATCGCCGAAAAACTGGATATAACTTATGCTTACCGGGTTGAACACTATTACTAGCAAGTCTAAACACAGAACATAAAAAAATAGCCGGGCTTTCTAGGCTGCCTGCAGTATACTCTATTAAATCTTAAATACAAACCTCATACATAAAGAGTCACAAAAAGTAAACATTCCCTACCGCCTATATTAGCTACTACCTTATGAATAAAAGCAAACGCACTGAAATTTTTACACGCTTACGAAATGAAAACCCATCCCCCGAGACAGAGCTGAACTACAGCTCCCCTTTTGAGTTACTGATAGCTGTCGTCTTATCAGCCCAAGCAACTGACAAAGGTGTAAATAAAGCAACCGATAAACTGTTTCCCATTGCCAATACCCCCGAAACAATTAGAGACTTGGGCCTTGATGGCTTAAAGGCTTATATAAAAACCATTGGCCTGTTTAATGCAAAAGCAGAAAACGTCATTAAAACATGCAACATACTGATAGATAAGCATAATAGTGAGGTCCCACAAACCAGAGAAGAGCTTGAGGCTTTGCCTGGTGTAGGAAGAAAAACTGCAAACGTGGTATTGAACACGGCATTTAAACAAGTTGCCATGGCCGTCGACACGCATATTTTTAGAGTGTCCAATCGGACAAAAATCGCACCCGGTAAGAATGTACTGGAAGTTGAAAAGAAGCTTCTTAAATTTGTTCCCAAAGAGTTCTTATTAGACGCTCACCACTGGCTTATTCTTCACGGACGTTACACATGCGTTGCCAGAAAACCTAAATGCGGCGCCTGCTTAATTGAGGACTTATGCGAATTTAAAGAAAAAACCGGCGAGTAATTACTTACTAGCCGGTTACAATAATTATCCTGAATTAGGGGCTACTGTCGAATACCTTCGATGTTCAGCTCAATTTCTACGTGTGTCGAAGCAGGGCCCAAGTTACGGGTAATACCGTAATCAGCAAGCTTTAAGCTCGTCTTACCGGTGAACCCAGCTCGATAACCACCCCAAGGATCTTTCCCTTCACCCACCTTTTCAACCGGGAAACTAATACTTTTACTTACCCCATGAAGCTCGAAATTCCCCGTTACTATCGCACTATCTTCATCAATCACCTTAAAGTTCGTACTTTTAAAGGTCGCAAGCGGAAACTTCTTAACATCTAGGAAGTCATCACTTTTTAAATGCTTATCACGTTCAGCATGATTGGAATCAATACTATCAGTTTGAATTGTCACATTAATTGAAGATTTTTCAGGTGCTGCAGCATCATAAGAAAAACTACCGTCAAACTCATTAAAGCGCCCTAAAAGCCAGCTATAACCCAAGTGCTTTATCTTAAAGGAAACAAATGCATGCGCGCCCTTTACATCGATCGCATAATCAGCGGCATTCGCAACACCTACTGGGCCAAGAGTGCCAAGCGCCAATAGACCAGATAAAATTAACTTCTTCATATTATTCTCCTAAGTTGGATTTGAGACTTATTTCCCCGACCGTAACATTTTGACCAAGGTTGTATCTTTATTAATAAAATGGTGTTTTAAGGCACCTGCCACATGAAGTATTACCAAAACAATCAAAGTCCAGGCGAGATAAAAATGAATTTCGCCTGCTATATCTTCCTGGTTCTCGATCAAAGAAGGTAGTGCTGGCACATCAAACAACTCGAACACGCCTACACCTCGACCGTCAGCAGTAGAAATAAGATAACCACTACTCATTATCAGAAACATAAGAATATATAACATTAGATGCACTAGGTGCGCCACCTTGTGCTCGAACGCCTCACCTTTACGCCCACTTACCTCGGGTTGTGGAACAATGTTAATAGTGCGCCAAATGACTCGAAATATGAGCGCCAAGAGCAGACATACACCAATACTTTTATGCAGATCCAAAGAGCCCTTATACCAGGAATCATAATAGCTGAGCTCAACCATGTATAAACCCAAGCCAAAGAGGAAGAATATACTAACAGCCATGAGCCAATGAATTATAATAGCCACCAAACCGTAAGAACTTACTGTATTCCGGATCATCACACATTCCTGCTAAACAGAAGAAACAATGATGTCACTATAGATCAAGGACACTTGTGCGGAAATATAAAATATGCAGAAGCGTTGTGCATAATTGCACACAGAGTAAATTGGGGTGCGCGCTCTTATTCTAGAAACAAGAGAGTTTTATACCATAGCGAGTATGGAAACTAGTTATGAGAAGATAATAAACGGCGTAGCGATAATTAATAGCAGAATTAACAGCAACAGCGAGTTAAAAACAAACTGAAGCCTTTTATAAAGCGGGCGATTCCGCTTTTTAAAGGCCTTCGACCATTCAAGAAAAGGTGTAACAGTGCTGAATAGGCGGTTAAAAAAACCTTGGCGATCTATCGATGTATTCGGCACTAAAGTTGCGCGTGCCAAGAGCTTGTATACCCAGTTAATCCCTCGACCAAATATATTCATTGGGCGCTCAACATCACACATTAGAATCAGTCGATAGTCTTCGGTATTGTTATTCACATAGTGAATATAAGTTTCATCAAAACAAAATGCCTCACCATCCCTCCAAGAATAGCTTTTGCCATCAATATTGATAAAACAGGCATCTGAGTTAGGTGTAGATAGCCCAAGCTGATACCGGTATGAGCAGGCAATGGGATCGCAGTGGCGAGTCAACTCTGAGCCTGGAGGCAACAAAGTAAACATTGCACCGTTTACTGAAGGAATGTTTTTTAGCAGCTCAACTGTATTAGGGCATAGCTTCTTTGCAGATTCATGCGTGTAACCATACCAGTTGACATAGAATTTACTCCAACCATGCTTATAGAAGGTTCTAAAGCCAACATCATAGTACGATGCAGAGCCTTCTTTGGTTGTCTTCTCAAAGTAACCCTGCTCTCTAAGACTCTCCGCCTCTTCACGCACGAGTTCCCACTTGTCAGTAAGAGACTGAAGCTCAGCAAAATCATCAATATTAACAATCGGTTTACGATAATTTCGCTTGGTCGACACATACAGAAAACAATTGAGAGGAGCAAAAATTGGCCAAGCTTTCCGGAGATATTCGCGAAGATTCTTATAGCGCACCTCTCCTCGATAGTTACACACATATACACAGCTGACTGTACTCAGTGCCACAACGAGAAGAATTACTAACAGAGCAAGGCTCATCGGTACCGACCTTATCTACATATAAGCCCTGCTTAGACAGAGCTTTAAACGCCAATAAAAAATTAAGCGACAGTTCCGTTTTTAGAACGGAATATCATCATCAAAATCATCACTAGGAGGCGCCATTGCTGGAGCGCTTTGCGGAGCGGCTTGAGGCGCTGCCTGAGTATATGCCTGGCCGCCCTGTTGTGGCGCGCGCTGATAGCCTTGTTGAACCGGCGCCGCCTGCTGTGGCTGCGCATAGCCCTGCGGTGCAGCCTGTGCTTGTGGTGCTGCTTGAGGAGCAGGCTGTGCCTGATACCCGCCTTGCGTGGCTGCTTGCGGCTGATCAAATCCACCCTGCTTACTATCTAGCATCTGCAGTTCGTTCGCAACAATCTCGGTGGTATAGCGATCTTGTCCGCTTTGATCTTGCCACTTTCTGGTCTGCAACTTACCTTCGATATAGACTTTAGAGCCTTTACGCAGATAATCTTTTGCAATTTCAGCTAAACGATTAAACATAACAACACGATGCCACTCCGTTTTTGGCACCATCTGTCCACTGTTTTTATCTTTATAACTTTCATCCGTAGCAATATTCAGGTTTGTGACCGCTGAACCTTGCGCCGTCATGCGCGCATCAGGATCTTGCCCTAAATTACCGATCAAAATTACTTTGTTTATACCTCTTGCCATTACCTTTCCCCGAATTATTTTTTGCTCTAATCTAATTATTGTCTCATGCTTAACGATAGCATTCCATAACCGAATCCAGCTCCTGCTGATTTAGTTTACCTTTGATTACTTTGAGATAAGCCACCTTATCTTCAGGCACCAAAACAACCTCTTCAACACCTCCCACTGAGCTAAGCCTATCGGTTATTTCCTGAGCCTGAGAGTCTGCCAAAGCTGAGAAACTTAAGGTCATACCTGTTTCAGAGCTTGGGTTAGCCATGCCGCGAGCAAATAGAAACCAGCCAAGACAAACAATACTTACCAGCAGATAAACGCCTGACTCATCATAGCTACTTAGAACCCAACCACCTAACACCCCCCCAACAAAGGCACCAAAGAACTGGCAAGTTGAATAAACCCCCATCGCCGTTCCTTTGCTTCCAGCCGGACAAATCTTACTGACCAAAGAAGGCAAACTCGCTTCGAGCAAGTTAAAAGCCATAAAGTAAAAAAACAAGCTAAGCCAGAAATATAAAAACTGGTTCTGAGTCAAACTAAAACTCAGTGACGAAGCCAGAAGAAGCAGAATTGCGAATAAAAAAACCGGCTTCATTTTCTGCTTCTTTTCACCAATGATAATAAAAGGAACCATTGCGAAAAATGATGTCACCATCACTGTTAGATAGACCAGCCAATGATCCTCGCCCGGCATATTAATTTTGTTAAGCAATGACATGGGGACAGCTATAAACAAAGCTGTCAGGCAAAGGTGAAGTGCAAAAATGCCGATATCAAGGCGAACTAGCTCTTTATGCTTTAAGACGTCCATTAACTGGCTCTTGAACAAACGGGTATTCCTGTCGGATGCACTCTGAACAGGATTCGGCACAAAGAAGTACAGCCAGAACATTCCGAACAGTGCCAACACAGCAGTAAACCAGAAAATCCCCTGAAGCCCAAGAACACTTCCCACTAAAGGCCCTATAACCAAGGCAACAGAAAAAGATACACCAATAGACATACCAATAATTGCCATCGATTTGGTGCGGCTCTCTTCACTCGTTAAATCACTTAGCAAAGCCATCAAGACACTGGCAATTGCCCCTGCCCCCTGAAGGAATCGGCCAAATATCACACCGTAAATTGTCGTTGAAAGTGCCGCGACCAAACTGCCAATGAGAAATAGGAGCAGCCCGAAGAAAATCAGTTTTTTGCGACCAAATCGGTCAGACAGTGCACCAAAGGGAACTTGGAACAGCGCCTGGCTCAAACCATAAGCACCAATAGCAACACCAATTAGAATTTCACTCGACCCGGCTAGCTCCTGCCCATATAAAACAAAAACCGGCAAAACCATAAACAAGCCAAGCATACGCGAAGCATATAAAAGAGCTAAAGAAATTACCGAGCGCTTTTCACTAGCAGTCATTATTTTGTATACATTCATCAAATTATTCGGGCAGCCATTCTATCATTAAGACCCACTGCAAGGAATCACAATACAGGTCTAATAAGTACTAATGAGCGCTTACACCCCATTAGCGTAATATGTCATACAAGTTAGCGTCTAAATTGCTATAATCGACCGTTTTTAAGCATCGGTTAATAGATTAATGGATAAGATCCTCGTTCGTGGCGCAAAAACACACAACCTAAAAAATATCGACCTTACAATTCCTCGTGATAAGCTAATCGTAATAACCGGTTTATCTGGCTCCGGTAAATCATCGCTCGCCTTTGACACGCTTTATGCTGAAGGCCAGCGACGTTATGTCGAGTCTCTGTCGACTTACGCTCGTCAATTCCTGTCGATGATGGACAAACCTGAAGTCGACCATATTGAAGGTCTTTCTCCAGCCATATCCATCGAGCAAAAATCCACCTCTCACAATCCACGATCTACTGTCGGTACGATTACTGAGATCTATGACTACCTTAGACTTCTATTCGCTCGCGCAGGCGAACCCCGATGCCCTGAACATGACGTACCACTTAATGCGCAAACCGTTAGCCAGATGGTTGATAAAGTGCTTGAGCTCCCTGAAGAAAGTCGGCTTATGCTGCTCGCCCCAATTGTTCAAAACCGCAAGGGCGAACATCTTCATGTATTCCAAGACCTCTTAAGCCAAGGATTTATTCGGGCCCGAATTGACGGCATCATTACTGATCTTGATGACACGCCCAAGCTCGAGAAGAACAAGAAACACACTATTGAAGTAGTTGTTGATCGCTTTAAGGTTCGCAGCGATATCCAACAACGTATCGCAGAATCCTTTGAGACATGCCTTGCCCTAACCGACGGCATTGCAGTTGTTGCCCCAATGGGTGAAGACGATGACCTAGAAGAGATCATCTTCTCTTCACGATTTGCTTGCCCCCATTGCGGTTATGCAATTAGCGAGCTTGAGCCTCGCATGTTCTCTTTCAATAATCCTGCCGGTGCTTGTGGCTCCTGCGATGGCTTAGGCGTTAATCAGTTTTTTGATCCTGATAGAATCGTACACAACCCCAGCCTAACACTTGCAGAAGGCGCGATTAGGGGCTGGGATCGACGCACGATCTACTACTTTCAACTCTTAAGTAATGTGGCCGAACACTATAATGTCGACATCTCTAGTACCTATGAGGAGCTACCTGATAGTTTTAAACAAACCCTCCTCTACGGAAGCCAGGATGAAGAAATATCGTTCACCTATGTCAATAGCCGTGGCGACAGCGTACAACGCTCGCACGTTTTTGAAGGTGTCATTCCTAACATCGAAAGACGCTATAGAGAAACTGAATCAAATATGGTTCGGGAAGACCTTGCTAAGTACCTGAACAATCAACCTTGTCCAAGCTGCCATGGCACTCGATTAAAACAAGCATCGCGGCATGTTTACATAAACAAAGACTCACTACCCGACTTAGCCAAGCTCCCCATTGGTACTGCTTTGGATTATTTCGAAAACCTAGAACTTAGCGGTCAACGAGGAGAAATAGCTGACAAGATTCTAAAAGAGATCCGCTTACGATTGGAGTTTCTAGTGAACGTAGGCCTAGATTATCTAAATCTGGAACGTAGTGCCGACACATTATCCGGCGGCGAAGCCCAAAGAATACGGCTAGCAAGCCAGATTGGCGCCGGGCTTGTGGGCGTCATGTATATTCTGGATGAACCATCGATCGGACTTCACCAACGGGACAATGACCGCCTCTTAAAAACGCTCACTCATCTCAAAGAGCTAGGCAATACTGTAATCGTTGTTGAACACGACGAAGATGCTATCAGACTTGCCGATCACGTCATTGATATCGGCCCGGGGGCTGGAATACATGGTGGCGAGATCGTCGCCGAAGGTACACCTGATGAAGTTATGTCCAACCCTGCATCCCTAACCGGCCAATATCTGTGTGGCAGCAAACGAATTGAAATCCCGGATGAACGCCATAAACCAAATAAGAACAAACAACTCATTCTGCAAGGCGCCAAGGGAAATAACCTTGAAAACGTTACACTTGAAATTCCAGTTGGCTTATTTACCTGCATTACTGGTGTTTCAGGCTCTGGTAAGTCAACCCTGATCAACTCAACGCTTTACCCCTTAGCGGCGACTGAACTAAATAATGCCACGACCTTAAATGCAGCAGAGCACGAAGCCATTCACGGCATGCACTTTTTCGACAAAGTGATCGATATTAATCAGAGCCCGATCGGACGCACCCCAAGATCAAACCCCGCGACCTATACAGGACTGTTTACACCTATCAGAGAGTTATTTGCTGGCACTCACGAGGCAAGGTCTCGTGGATATAAACCAGGCCGCTTTAGCTTCAATGTTAAGGGTGGCCGCTGTGAGGCCTGTCAGGGTGATGGCGTCACAAAAGTAGAAATGCACTTTCTACCTGATGTCTATGTTCCTTGTGATGTTTGTAAGAGCAAGCGATACAACAGGGAAACACTAGATATCACCTATAAAGGGAAGAATATCCACGAAGTTCTGGACCTTACTATCGAAGATGCGCGTGAATTCTTTGACGCGGTTCCCTTTATTGCCCGAAAGCTTCAGACCTTAATGGATGTTGGCCTGTCGTATATCCGACTTGGTCAAAGTGCGATTACACTATCTGGCGGCGAAGCCCAGCGTGTCAAACTAGCTAAAGAGCTTTCCAAGCGAGATACAGGTAAAACCCTCTACATCCTTGACGAACCAACTACTGGCTTGCACTTCTATGATATCCAGCAATTACTGACTGTTCTTAACAGGCTTAGAGATCACGGCAATACGATTGTCGTAATCGAGCACAATCTAGATGTCATAAAAACTGCTGACTGGATAGTAGATCTAGGCCCAGAAGGCGGCTCAAAAGGCGGCCAAATCGTCGCAACGGGCAGCCCTGAGCATGTGTCAGAGGTAGATGGTTCATTTACTGGAGAATTCTTAAAGCCAATCCTGGCCAGGAAATAAATATCAATAAAACAAGGCCTGCGGGCCTTAGCTTATTTATTCCAGACACAAAAAAACCAGCACTAGGCTGGTTTTTTTTACGACGGTGAGTAGTAAAACTACTCGTCGTCATCCTCGAAGGCTTCAACCACTGGGCGGTCAACTAGCTCAACGAACGCCATTGGCGCTGCATCACCAGAACGGAAACCACATTTTAGAATGCGGATATAACCACCTGGGCGATCTTGGTAACGAGGACCAAGCTCATTAAACAATTTCGCTACAACAGCATTGTCACGAGTACGAGCAAAAGCCAAACGGCGATTTGCAACTGTATCGTTCTTCGCTAACGTAATCAAAGGCTCAGCTACACGACGTAGCTCTTTAGCTTTTGGCAAAGTTGTTTTGATTAACTCATGCTCAACAAGAGAAGCTGCCATATTTTTGAACATGGCTTTTCTGTGCGAGCTATTTCTATTAAGTTTACGACCACTTTTACGATGACGCATTTTATAATTCCTTACCTATTCAAACCGAGGATGACTTAGCCACCCAGTACTCGGTCATCACCTTTCAAACTA
>NZ_LWGJ01001792.1:0-1215 GCF_001635845.1 Oleiphilus sp. HI0132
AGTAACAGTGGACTGCTGCTTTTACGGCTGCTCTCTGTCGGATCGTCGGTAAGCAAAGGTGCTGGTGGGAGCGAGACAAGAGACTCGTGCAGGGCATCCAATTTTGCCGCCAGAGCGACTTGAGCGTTATCTCTCCGCACCTCCCCCGCGTCCACCTTGAGTTCATAAGCCGCTACCACGGGACCTGTCGAAAAGCTCCGCCGAGCGACGCGATGCTTTTCTATCATCATCTTCATCATCATCTTCTTCGTCATGGAGTTAATGAGTTTATCAACCAAAAGATTTAATACGATGTATGGGTATCAAATGGATTTGTATTAGAGACTAAAATCTCGGAGTTCAACTTGTACAAAATTAGCATAACTATCTCAAATCTAGGGCTGGAGTTTGGGCAGAGCGGTCATTTTCCATTGTTGATCCGTGCTGCGAATCATGCCTTTGGAGTTAAAGGATACTAATAAAACGCTCGAGGTAGCTATTTTTTAGAACCTGACCTAGGCACCATCAAAAGCTAAAGATCTGCTTTCCTGTTTTAAGTAATGTAAGGTTTCGAGGAAAATAGGCTCGATTCTTATGACCGCTATTCACCATTTTTTGATGCTGGGATAAAAGTTCGTATCAGTAATATTCAGCCAAAGCTGAGAGAAGTACCAAGGCCTGCTTTTGGCACTTAGCGGACGTCAAGCAGCGCTTGCCAACCAATAGAAGAATTGAACTCAGAAGTAATGGTATTTAATATGCGCCACATAATTATCTGTTTTTAACTCGCCGTTCTTTTCTCTTAGGATGTTGGTCAGCCCTTTGTATTCCAATAAACGTTTTGAGGACCGTTCATAGTGCAGGTAAATCGGGTCCATCACTAGTCCGATTAGCCAGCTTTGCGGCTTAATGGATAGTTGCAAGCGTTCTTCATTAATATCAACAGTCTCTAGTTTGAAACCAATTAACTCAGACCGATCAAGCGACAGGGTTTCAAATTTGATCTTCTTTCCCGCTAGCAAGTGCTGCCAATATTTGATGACCAAACGATCAAAGCCTGCATCGGCGACAATGCGCTTGCTGTTATCAATGCTTATCGTTTCATGCTGCAGGTCTTTCTTTTTGATGTGTTCAATCTTTACCTGATTGTCAGTTTTGGTCAGAAGACTTGTTTGATTCGAGCGGAGGTCGATAAAGCTCATGTCGGGTATTAATTTATGCTTCGAGAAATCCAGA
>NZ_LWGJ01001793.1:0-1218 GCF_001635845.1 Oleiphilus sp. HI0132
AAAGAGGGAACAAGCTATGAATGTATTTCCTGTATTACCTAAGCTACTGAAACAAATAAAGCACGACGGTTTCTGGCAAGCAGCTATGACGCCAGCATATACAAAAACATTGATCGGAAAAATTAAGCTTATGCACCAGCGCATGAAATTTCTGTCACTTATACTTCTCTCTACACTATTCGTGAGCTCGACTCTAACGGCCGGGGAACGAGAGCAAGCTAAACGTATACATGACAGAATAGCGGGTGTGCCCCCTACTGCAAGTGTACTCGACTCTATGGCGGCGGATATTTTGGCGGGCGAAGCTAGCAATGCGGCCTATACGGCAATGGAACACACTGCTTTCTATGACGTTACGCTAAAAAACCTTGCAGCCCCCTGGACAAATGAAGCCATGTCCAGCTTTGTGCCCTTCAATGACTATATGGCAACCGTAATTGGTTTAGTACGCGATGACGCAGACTTTCGGTCAGTCCTATATAGCGACGTGCTCTATGTCGGAAATTCTTCACTTGGGCTACCAAACCCGAGCATCAGTAGCAACGCGCATTATGAAGCTCTGGAAGATGGCGGACACAGCCTAAAAGAGTATCTGATTGCCAGCACTCAGTCGGAACAATACAACATCCCTAGCGCTGCCGCTGCCGGTATCATGACCACGCGCGCATCCGCTCATGCATTCATGAAAGACGGTACCAATCGTGCACTGTTCCGTTTTACCGTGTTAAACCACTTATGCAACGATATGGAGCAACTTAACGACACCTCCTTACCACCTGACCGCGTCAGGCAAGATGTTTCGCGTAGCCCTGGTGGCGACAGCAGAATCTTCTTAAACAGCTGTGTTGGTTGTCATAACGGCATGGACCCTCTAACCCAAGCGTTTGCTTACTACGACTATGATTACAATGTTGAAAATGACCCAGAGGGTGTAAACGGCCAAATGGTCTATAACCAGGAAGGCATGACCGATGCGAGCACTGGCAGCCGCGTACAAGCAAAGTATCACATCAACGCTAACAACTTTGAGTTTGGCTATATCACGCCAGATGACAGCTGGGAGAATTACTGGCGCTCAGGAAGAAACCAGTTACTGGGATGGGATTCCACCCTCCCCGGCTCTGGAAATGGCGCTGCATCCATGGCACAAGAACTTGCACATTCCGAAGCCTTTGCCGAATGCCAAGTGAAAAAAGTTTTCCAGAATGTCTGCCTAAG
>NZ_LWGJ01001794.1:0-952 GCF_001635845.1 Oleiphilus sp. HI0132
AGTAGTTCCAGAGTATGATTGAATTTTGAAGAAGTAGCTTGCAGGCAGTCGCAACTTCCTGGTCTGCGAGGACGCCTTCTTGAAAAGCTTGGTCGTTGTCAAAAAATACCGCACGAGAGAATCTATTTGAAAGTTCGACTCTGTTTAGCTGCTTTTGTATTTGTTGCCTCAGATCCTCATCATCAAAATAGGTCAGGATGAACTGTGATTTGATGATCCTTCCAAATTCTTTAAGAGCTCTATATAAAGGGTGCTCTTTTGAATAGGAACTCAATCTTTTGAACAGTTGTGAAGCAGTCGCGTGCTTCATCTTAATCGTCGCGACAAATCTTAAAATGTCATCCCAATGTTCAAGCACTAGGTTTTTACTGATAGGCCGACTTGGAAGTAGGCGGTAGCCTTTGTCGTAAAACGTTTTCCGTGCAGAAAAGCTATATATTTGTTGGTTTCCGATGTTGGCAAGTCTTGGAGCAAACGCTATTCCCAAGAAATGGGAAACTGCAAAGATTTGCTCTGTATAGCCATGTGTATCAGTTGAATGAACTTGTTTAAGGTCAGTCACTTCATTTTGAAGCAAGCCATCAATAACGTATGGAGCTTCTCGATCTGAAGCGCTGAATACTGAATTGTGGAATAACGACTGCTTTTCATCTATAAATGTGTAGATCGTCACGCCTTTGTCTTTTCCAAAATACTTGTAGGAGTGGTTTGCGTGCAGGCAATCTACATCAACATTGACCTTTCTTCCGTCACTCGATGAGTGGAGAATTTCTGGGTCTTTGAGATAGCACTCGACAATTTCAAATTATGAATCGCATCAACGATCCGGTTATTAGCTTTTCGAATATTGTCTAGACTGAAAAACCAGTTAACCGTGTTGTGGAGCGTATGCTCCTCAATGCCAGCTGAGATGCTAGCAAGTTTGCCCAGACCGATATTACAGCCCTTTGCT
>NZ_LWGJ01001795.1:0-1133 GCF_001635845.1 Oleiphilus sp. HI0132
ACGGGTGGCGAATATAAGCTCGTGGTGCGGGTGTATTCATCGCTGCGGTACATCTCTTAGGCTAAGTACAAAATGCTAGCTGCTAACAATATGGATCGAAGTGAGACTTTTGTCACTTTTTTATAAGATGAAAAAGATTAATTTTTTGGAAGGTACACGGCCACCCAAGAAAAGGCTATAAGCCGACAATCTATTAGTCGTTTTTGATCTCAGTTAAGGTGTTTTCTTCTTCCATTACAGCCCGTTCTGCTTTGGATATATAGCGAGGTTTATCATTCTTCTTAGGCGCCAGTTTGGCATTTGCCTTCTTAAGTTTTTTCTTGAGGATGGAGTTCAGCTTCTTTTTACGATTCATCAAATCTGGCCTTTAACGATAGATAGGGGGATTCTAGTCGTTAGGAAAGCTTGGTGGAAGCTTATATACCCAAAACAATGGATTACCTCCTAAGCGGACGGGCGCTATTGGAGTAAGAGTATTTAGCTAAATACCGTCACATACTCTGCTGCACTTCTTACTGCAAATAGCAGCTCTGGTGGCAGGTCATCGAGATCCAGGCTATCCATCAGGTTTTTGATCTCAAGCCCTAGGTCAGTGTCACCCTCAATCACCAAGTCACGCTGGAAGAACAGCGTATCCGGGTCTTCTTTTTGAGCCGCGAGCAAAATAAAGCTACGCAAACTACCGCGAATACAAACATCCGTCTGCGCATCTTTCTGCATTAAAATCTCGTTTCGAGGGCCACAACTAAAGTACCAATTGATATCCGCATCGCTAATCTCGATTTTTAGCCAACGCTGTTTAAGAAAATCCATGTCACCTTGATCCAAGGCTGACTTAAAGGCCGCTTTCAGCACTCTTTTTAGCACTAAACTTTGCAGGCCAAAAGGCATATGGCGAACAGGTTTGACCAAAGTTAAAGGTAATTTTGGAAGCAGAGTTCTCGGGCTCGACAATAGCATTGTAGCTTCGCTCCTTAAAACGAGATTAGCGAACAGATATTAAAGGAAACTATATCCCGGCAAGTTGGTACATAAAATACCCACCAATAGGGATAGTGACTAGCCGGGGGATTCTTCACAATGGTCAGACGTATTATTTCGAGTATTTCTTTATGGATTTGGTCTGTCCGGCT
>NZ_LWGJ01001796.1:0-1267 GCF_001635845.1 Oleiphilus sp. HI0132
AACAACAAGAGCAAGATTTAAGAAAGCTGGAAAAGCTTAACCACCAGATTATCCAGAGCATGAGAACAGGTATTATCGTCTGTAGTGAGCAAGGCGAGGTTAAATTAATCAACCATGCCTGCCTGGATTTAGTCAGCCTGGCGGAAAAGCAGCCCTTACCTTCCTTGATTGCTGATAGGCTAACATTATGGAAAGAAGCACCCGGCGTACGTACAACTCCCTTTCGAGTCAGCCAGGAAAAACCTTTGGTTCAGGCAAATTTCTCTCGCTTACAAAATGAAGCAGAGTCTGACATCCTGGTTTTTTTAGATGATACTCGCAAGACTGCGCAACAAGCTCAACATATGAAACTGGCNTCTCTCGGTCGCTTAACCGCAAGTATAGCGCATGAAGTTAGAAACCCATTAGGAGCAATTAGCCACGCAACACAACTCCTGGCTGAGTCTGAAAACCTTGACCCGGCAGACCATAAGATGACGGATATCATCCAGCGTCACTCAAAGCGTGTAAATCAGATCATTGAAAACACTCTGCAACTTAGTCGTCGAACAGAGCCAGAAGTTGAAGACATCACCTTGGCCAACTGGATTGATAAAATCGTCGGCGAATATAAAGGGCACCTGCACTCATCAGACAGAATTAATATTATACTTGCAGACAAAGACGCAACAGCACGCTTTGACCCAAGCCAAATGGAGCAAGTGTTTATCAACCTGATCGACAATGGGCTTAGGCATGGCTTAAAGTCAGATTGCAGCGCACAGTTATTTATATTGCTATCCAAAACCACAAAGGATGGCCAAGCCTATATCGAAGTAATCGATCAGGGTGAAGGAGTCTCTGAAGAGAACTCCCATCATTTATTTGAACCATTCTTCACCACTGAATCTCAGGGCACAGGACTTGGTTTGTATTTATCACGAGAAATCTGCGAAGCAAACCAAGCTCATCTGGACTATATCAACCCGGCCAGTACCGAATTTCATCAGCATTGGAAGTTTGATAACCATCGACTAGACAATAAGGCTTATCAGGCTCTTAAAGACCTTAAGCTTGGTGCGTGCTTTCGAATTGTATTTGCTCACCACAAGCGAATTGTTTAACAATAGGCTTATTCTTCTTAATGCTTTCTAAGCGACAGACAAGACTCAATATATGACCAAGCAACGCGCCTTAATTATCGACGATGAACCTGATATTCGAGAGCTGTTAGAAATCACACTCATGCGTATGGGGATAGACACCTGTAGCAGTGCGACAATCATGG
>NZ_LWGJ01001797.1:0-694 GCF_001635845.1 Oleiphilus sp. HI0132
CGCTCATGACCGAAAATGGTACATTTGTTGTTAACGGTACTGAGCGTGTAATCGTCTCTCAGTTGCATCGTTCTCCAGGCGTATTTTTTGATCACGATAAGGGTAAAACACACTCTTCTGGTAAGTTGTTACACTCTGCTCGTGTTATTCCTTACCGTGGTTCATGGTTGGACTTTGAGTTTGACCCGAAAGACAACGTTTTTGTTCGTATTGACCGACGTCGTAAACTACCTGCATCGATCTTGCTACGTGCGCTTGAATACAGCACACAAGAAATTCTTGAAATGTTCTTCGATACCAGTGCATTCGTTATTTCCGGCGAGAGCTGTAAGCTAGAGTTGGTGCCTGCTCGCCTACGTGGTGAGCTTGCAAGTTTCGAAATTAAAGATGCTGACGGTAAGGTTATCGTTGAAGAAGGTCGTCGTATTACTGCGCGTCATATCAGACAGCTTGAGAAGCTTGGTAATCACCTTGAAGTTCCACGTGAGTACCTACACGGCAAGGTGACAGCGAAAGACTTGATCAATGAAGAAACTGGCGAATTGGTTGTTGAGTGTAATACCGAAATCACTGATGAAGTGATCGATACAATTATTGAAGCGGGTATCGAATCGTTCGAGACGATTTATACGAACGAACTAGATTGCGGCCCGTTCATGTCTGATACGCTAAGAATCGATCCGACAAGTAATCA
>NZ_LWGJ01001798.1:0-709 GCF_001635845.1 Oleiphilus sp. HI0132
CCGGCCCTGTCTCGATGAATTACCAGAATTGAACAAGTTAAATAAAGGTGAGGCCTTCCAGGTTCTGGGTTTTGACTTCGATAAAGCGAAAGGAGAGCTCTTGGATAGCAAGGTTAAGCGGTTGGGAATAGATTTTCCGGTGCTTGATGCAGACCCGTCTAGCATGTTTTCTCAGAAATTGCCGAGTGGCCTGCCAGCGACAATGTTAATAAACAAGCAGGGGAAGTTTGTTAAGTGGTTAATGGGGCCGCAAACGGCAGAGTCGATCAATAGGCATTTAGGCTTGGAGTAAAAGTAGCTGTTTTTACTCTGAGCTCAAATATTGTTAAGCCAGAGTTGATACGCGCTCTGCTTCTTGGATTACCCGTTTAGGGCACCTGTCCATCACCACTGATATTCCTGCTGCACGTAACTTGGCTGCAGCAGTTTCATTGATGACGCCAATCTGCATCCAAACAACCTTGGGTTGTAGAGTTTTCGGAAGTGCTAGCACTTCGTCACATATCGATGCAGCGGCTTCAGAGTTTCTAAAAATATCGACCATGTCGACCTTAATGGGCAGCTTGGTGATGTTTTTGATTACCGTTTCACCTAACAGATTCTGGCCTTCTAGGTCTGGGTTAATCGGTGTGATTTTGAAACCTTTGTTTTGCAAGAAGTTCATGACTTCATTACTTGGTCTTTCGGGTTTTTGACTGGCACCAACTAA
>NZ_LWGJ01001799.1:0-923 GCF_001635845.1 Oleiphilus sp. HI0132
TAACTGGAGCCGCTAATTGTCACCACTGAGTTAGTCGTTGTTCTACTGTAGGTAGGTGATGTGAGCGTTGTTGTTGGCTCCGCTTTATCTCCACCGGAGTTACTACCTCCATCACAGCCAAACAAGGAGAGCGCCATTATCGGCAGGCTCACCTGTAGAGAGCGTTTAAAATTGATTCCATTAAGCAACTTGTTCATATCTATATTCTTTAGCCGGGATATCTGATTGGTTGGCACCAAGCTCGATTTTAGCGCTTGGTGCCTTTGCACAATAAACTTAGTACAGTGCTAACTATTGGATTATCGTTTCAAGAGCCCAGGTGTTTAGCGTTCCTGAGTTGGTGATCGTTGCTTTATCCTCTACTTTGAGTGTCCAGACACCTTGAGTAGACTCACCGTTAAATGCGCTTAAGGCGTTGTGAGGAATAACTGTGCCGCCGATACCGGGGGAAGAGTTACAAACGTTCTCTACAGCGGAGCTTCCCTGATCATCGAATGTTGCGTCGACATCATCGTTGGCGCAACCGAAATCGAACCAGCCGCCGGTTGTTCCAGGTCGGTCCATAATTACAACAGATGTGCCTGCAGGGCTTGTGAGCGTTAGGATCAGGTCTCCTGGTCGGCCATGCGATATATCAATCATAACATTAAGGTCAGCTAACTGACGGTCATCGGATATAGTCATACTGGTTGAGTTCGATGATGACCCCGCATCCAGTCCTGGGCTTGCACTAAATGTTTTAACAAGTGGAATGACTGTGACGGTGCGGGTTTGGGTTAATGCGCTATTCCCCGCCGCGTCAGTGACATTAAAGTGAACTTGATAACTGCCTGGTGTCGACATATCTAGCCCGCTTGTATCAATACTTACGTTCGATGATATGTCGCCATCGATGTTATCAGTTGCTGAAACCCCCAGGTCGC
>NZ_LWGJ01001800.1:0-660 GCF_001635845.1 Oleiphilus sp. HI0132
CTAATTGTTGGGCACTCGGAAACCTAACGCCTTGCTAAGCGGTTGTGGTGAATTGGCGGTTTGTTTGCGGCTCTTTGCAAACAAGATGACAATTTACCACAATCCGACTTGAGCAACTTGTTAGCTGAACAAATTTTGGTATTACTCATAATGTGTCCACATACGCAGAACTTTTATGACTTTTTGCTCTTCATAAACTTGGTAAACAATCCGGTGCTGGATGTTAACACGTCGTGAAATTGCACCAGATAAATCACCAACCAATTTTTCAAATGGTGGTGGTGTTTGAAACGGATTCTCTTCGATAACTTGCAGCAAATATTTTGCTTTACTTTTGAGACCTGAGGAAGCAAGTTTCTTTGCATCTTTTTGAGCTTGCTTGGTATATACGAGTTCCCAACTCACCAATCAAGCTCCTTAGAACAATCTTCAATAGGTTCTGCCATTCCTTCTTTAATGCTTTCTCTCATACCCGGAACAGTTAAAAGATAAAGGGTTTCTTGAATTGACTCCCAGTCTTCACTGGAGACTAATACAGCGCTATTTCTTTTGCCTGAAATAGTTATTGGCTGATGAGTCTCTGAAGTTTGATCTAAAAGCCGGTATAAGTTTGCCCTGGCTTCACTTGCCGTAAGAATATTCATCTTTATTCTCCTGAAC
>NZ_LWGJ01001801.1:0-784 GCF_001635845.1 Oleiphilus sp. HI0132
ACCTAGTAGTATTTTTTGTACTTTCTTTATTGGTTCAAATTGCCTATCCAAGGCTAGGTTTAAGGGCAATACTATTTTGCTTGGCTTGCTTTGGTCTGGGTATTGAGCTTATTCAGGCTTACTTGCCCCACCGTAGTTTCGAGCTAATTGATTGGTTTGTAGACTTGTTAGGCACAGTGATTTACCTGATCCTTATTGCGCCAACTATTAAGAGCAAGTGTTTGAGTGGTAAATACGCACCTTGTTAAATTCTTCAAACTCATTTAGGTCTGGACAAGTACGGGCTTCTTTTACTTCAAGCAAATCGTAAGCGGAAGAGGGCAGTACTTTTACGCGGGAGTCAGCAAGAAGTACTTGAGGACATTTAGTGGTAAACAAATCTAGCAAGTCGTGATTATCTTTGTCATATAGTACATCCGCCGCGGTGATCAGGTCGAGCTCTTCATCAAAAGCCATAAAGTCTTCAGAGTAGTCAAAGCTCAGAGAGTTGAGTTCGGCATTTGCACGACAAGCTTCAAGAGCGTCTGAGTCGATATCACAAGCTATGACTTTTTTGGCACCAGCCTTGGCAGCAGCGACTGCAACAACACCCGAGCCGCTACCAAAATCTAGCACTGTCTTACCACGCACATATTCCGGGTTCTCCAGAATGAACTGAGCCAAAACCTGTCCACTTGCCCAACAAAAAGACCAGTAGGCAGGTTCGGCCACAACAGCCTGTGCTTCGTCATGGCTAAGTGGGCCCTGTAATACAGTGGGGTCAAACAGGTAAAGGCCGATTGCA
>NZ_LWGJ01001802.1:0-805 GCF_001635845.1 Oleiphilus sp. HI0132
TTTCCGTCCGGTAAATGCTGATCAAATCAAAGCTCACCAAGAGGCATTGAATAAAGCCGCGTTTGCAGTTTCCAAACGAGAAGACAAACCGACAAGCTCCAAGCCTAATGCTCCGTTTATTACTTCTACTTTGCAGCAAGCAGCCAGTACTCGATTAGGTTTTAGTGTAAAGAAAACCATGATGTTAGCTCAGCGTCTTTATGAAGCGGGCTATATCACCTACATGCGTACTGATTCGACGAACTTGAGTGAAGATGCTGTCAACGCATGTAGAGATTATATCGCTGAGAACATGGGTAGTAAGTATGTGCCTGATGCGCCGAGACTATATAGTAGTAAAGAGGGAGCTCAGGAAGCTCACGAGGCGATTCGTCCATCTGACGTAACGGTGCTTACCTCAGGCATAAAAAGCCTTGAGAAGGACGCTGAGAGACTGTACGACTTGATTTGGCGTAACTTTGTGGCCTGTCAGATGAATAATGCCGAATTTTTGAGTTCGTCTTTGGAAGTGACAGCGGGTGACTTTACACTTCGTACGCGTGGTCGTGTTATGAAGTTCGACGGTTTCTTGAAAGTGTTGCCGTCGAATAGCAAGAAAGACGATGATGTCATCCTTCCTGATCTTCAGGTTGGCGATGAACTATCTTTAGATAAACTGGATCCCAAGCAGCATTTTACCAAACCGACTGCGCGCTATTCAGAAGCCGCTTTGGTTAAGGAATTGGAAAAAAGAGGGATCGGTCGCCCTTCAACTTACGCAGCGATTATTTCAACGATCCAGGATCGTGGCTATGTGAAGCTTGAA
>NZ_LWGJ01001803.1:0-1611 GCF_001635845.1 Oleiphilus sp. HI0132
AAAGGTGTATTTAACGCTTATGCCTGCACCGATCGACTCAGGGATTGTGTTTTGTCGTACCGATTTGTCTCCAGCTGTGGAGATAGAAGCGCGTGCGGAAAACGTAGGTGAGACTTTGCTTTCAACAACGCTTGTTAAAGACGGCGTTAAAGTAGCGACTGTAGAGCATTTGCTTTCAGCCATGGCTGGTTTAGGTATTGATAACTGCCGTGTTGAGTTAAGTGCTGAAGAAGTACCCATTATGGATGGTAGTGCTGGTCCTTTTGTTTTTCTAATCCAGTCTGCGGGAATTGAAGAGCAAGAAGCGGCTAAGAAGTTTATTCGCATCACCAAAGAAGTGACGATCGAAGAAGACGGTAAGAAAGCGACGTTTGTGCCTTTTAATGGCTTCAAAGTTGGCTTTTCAATTGACTTTGATCACCCTGTTTTTCATCAGGGTACTCAAGATGCGGCGATTGATTTCTCGAGCACCTCGTTTGTAAAAGAAGTAAGCCGTGCCCGGACTTTTGGTTTTATGCGTGACTTTGAACGTTTGCAAGCAATGAATCTAGCTCAAGGCGGTAGTTTCGATAACGCAATTGTTGTTGATGACTACAAGGTCTTGAACGAAGATGGTTTGCGTTATGACGATGAGTTCGTAAAACACAAAATTTTGGATGCTATCGGCGACTTATACTTATTGGGCAATAGCTTGATTGGTGAGTTTAAAGGTTACAAGTCTGGTCATGACTTGAACAACAAGTTGCTGCGAAAACTCATCAAGGAAACCGATGCTTGGGAAGTGAATACTTTCGAAGACGCAAGTACAGCTCCAATTTCATATATGAAGCCAGTGTTAGCTGCTTAAGTGGCTGCATAAGAGAAAACCAGCGAGCCGGATATATTGATACTAATCTGCTAATCAGTATGTCTGGCTAACTGAAGTAAAATCTTTTTTAGTTTCAAATCATCAGTATGCTCAGCTTCTTCTCTTAGAATCTGGGCATTTTTTTTGCTTAAGTGTTTAGGTGTACTTGGCGTATCAATGGGTGCTTTGTTTGAAAATGCCCCTTTGGGTCGCACTTTGATTTTGATCTGCTCTATTCTCTCTGGGTGAATTTTTGCATTGAGCATAGATATCACCTGCTCTTGAGAGAAACGGAATTTGGTCATGAGCGCTGCAGACGAGCAGGTGAGGGTGAGCCTGCCTTGGCTAAAGGCGTTTATTTGAAACTTGCCTTTAAAAGCGCTTGGCAAGGTTTCGTCAAACAGAACTTCCAGCGACTTTCGGCTGGCGGCCTGTTTAATCAGAGACTGAAGATTGTTTGATTTCGCACTCAGTCTTTTTAAGCTGATTTTAGGGGCAAACTTTTGCTGCTTTGGTTGTCTCATAAACTTAAAAGTGTGACAGGCTAAATTGGCTTTGCTAAGTTCGGCGTGACAAGGCTCAAGAGCAAAGCGACTAGCGCTTGCAAAGAGCTTGATGCTTGGTCAAACTAGCGCAAATTGAGTCATGGAATGACATCATGGAATAGGGATATGCTAAAAGAACGATATAAGAAAAGCTATGAATATTATTTTCGTTGGTCGAAACCACGGAAAGTCTAAAACTTATCAGTTAGGAAATAAGCA
>NZ_LWGJ01001804.1:0-1599 GCF_001635845.1 Oleiphilus sp. HI0132
CCAGCACATACAATAAAAAGCTAGTCAGTCCTTCCCTAGAAACCTCTTCAATGACCCCATCTAAACTCTGGACGACAGCCAGCTCTCCTAACCAGTAGGCTTGAGCCTCCCCTCCCTTCCAATAACTAATTGGATAGACAGATTGCTCGATGCGGGCAGAGGCCCCAATACTTCCAACCGTTATAGTACGACCGTCATCATAGCTGAGCGTATACTTTCTGGTTTCTTTCCCAGAAATATGCAAATGACAATCATCCAGCATCGCAATTAGTATCGCTTCGACCTTTTGATCGTTTGCGCGCCAAACAGCTTCACTTATCGGGTCAAGATTAGAAGACAGTAAATGATCTAAACACTCATTGATTGAATCAACTTGCATTTGGTAAGAGTAAACCCCTTTCGTAAAAACAATACCAAGCGATAACAATATGCTAAACAAAAAGCTATATAAGCAAATACGCTTAAGCAAGGGGGCTTTCTTTAGCTGTTTTAGCGTATTAGTTAAGCGCAAATGAAATCTCCTGAAGGGGATGTGAAAACTTGTGCAACACTAGCAAAATTCTTACGTGGCGTGTAGTACTGTTCAATGGCAAATGTAAAACGAGAATTCTTAATCAAAGGTAATTCGTGGCAAATTGCTTACCGTGGTAGCCTAGAACTCTAATTTAACTAATTTTCATAAGCTAATGCGCTCTATACTTACTACCCTTTGCTACATCGTGCTTTTTAGCTCTCAATTACAAGCTGCACAAACCTATAATAGCGAGACAATAGACGCTCGAAACAACAGCCCTATTGCTATGCTTTTCTCTCTCCCAAGAGCTAGCTTTTACCCAAATGAGCAAATCGGATCGATTCATTTACAATCAGACGCTTCGCTCACCAATTACATCAGCACTACAGATAAAAATGGCGACTATTTTCGCATAGACGGAGAAACCTGGAGATTTAGAAACACAGTTTCATACCAATATTCTCAACAGCTTCGCATTCTGGTAGACGCGTCCTGGATAAAACATGGCGGCGGTTTAGGTGATCGATTTATTTTCCACTTCCATGATGCATTAGCACTTCCACAAAATGGCCGCTCCGATAAGCAACACGATAGGTTCAACTGGACACTCTATTCTGAAAATCAGCAGGTATTATCTTTTCAGCGGGAAGCGTCTTCATGGGGTGACACCGAGGTTTCATTCGCATGGAAAATGAAAGAAATCTCCGATACTCAATACAACGCTACACTTAAAATTCCCACTGGCAACTACACGAATCAAACAGGCAGTGAAGCCTTCGACATAAATTTTAGCATCACCCAGCAGAACCCTGAGTGGTTCAAAAGGCGCAATTTTTTTGAACAAACAAAGCTTTCTTTATGGTACGGTACTGGTCTTGGCTATATAGGAAAGTCAGAGCAACTTAAGATTCTTGAGCAGCATCCTGTAAACCTTTCTTTTCGCGCAGGGTTCGCGTGGCTAATTAGTCCTAATTGGCAGTTAAAAAGTCAGATTGATACTCACTCCCCCTTGTTCAAAACAGAGCTACGTGAACTTGGCTGGGTACCGCTGCAAATATCCTTTGAAAGCGCACACCGTTTCAGTC
>NZ_LWGJ01001805.1:0-1091 GCF_001635845.1 Oleiphilus sp. HI0132
GGCCAAAGCAAACAACGAAACAGTTTTGATCATCCCTCCCCCCTTCTGGATATGGAGACAAAGCTCGACTTTAAAATCGGCCGGGCCATCTTTGAAAAAATTTGGGTATTTGCCCCCTCAAGTACGACCGCAAGTGATGGCTTAGGCCCACTCTACAATGCAAGATCCTGCTCCCGTTGCCACGAGAAGAATGGTCGAGGCATATTAAAAGAAGAAGGTAAAACCTCCCCTGCACTATTTCTTCGGCTTAGCACTCCAGCCAAAACTGCCGAGCAAAAACGAGCACTGGAAAGTGGCCTCATAGGGCTAATACCAGAGCCTACTTATGGCACTCAGCTACAGACCTTTGCCTACCCGGGTGGACAAGCTGAGGCACAGCTACGAGTCAGCTATACAGAACAAAAAATTCAGCTAAGCGAAGGCGAAATGGTTAGCCTAAGAAAGCCGGATTACCAAATCATAGCGCCTCAGTATGGCCCAATGGATGAAGATTTGATGATTTCGCCACGTATTTCCTCGCCCATGATCGGATTGGGTCTTATCGAAGCGATAAATGAACAGGACATTCTTTCTAAAACCGACCCAGACGACAGTAACCAAGATGGTATTTCAGGCAAAGCCAATTGGGTTTGGGATCAGCAAAAACAAGCACCGGCACTTGGCCGTTTTGGCTGGAAAGCAGGCACCCCCAACCTTCGTCAACAAAACGCTAGCGCGTTCAAGGGGGATCTCGGCATTAGTACACCGTTATTTCCACAACATTGGGGCGACTGCACTCCTTCACAAACAAGCTGCCGAAAACAAGCCCATGGAAACCGCACCCGCCAAGCCCCGGATATCAACCACATGGAAGCGCCAAAGGCGATGACCGATGCTTTATTGCTGTATACAAGAAATATCGCGGTACCCATTCGAAAAATAGACAATGCAGAAATGGTCAATAAAGGAAAAGCCGTCTTTCACTCCGCTGGCTGTGCCGCGTGCCATACTCCAAGCTATCAAACATCCGGGCATACTGAGCAAACTTCTCTTAACATGCAAACCATCTGGCCTTACACCGATCTATTACTGCATGACATGGGGCTAGGGCT
>NZ_LWGJ01001806.1:0-934 GCF_001635845.1 Oleiphilus sp. HI0132
GAATCGAGATACCCAGTGAATCCGGAACCTATACATACTATGCCAAAGCCTATGATGCAGGTACAGAAGCCAATGACGAAGTGGTGGGTAGTGGTGCGGTAGGCGAGGCCGGTTTTCCTGCTCCTGGGCTGGTTGCAGCGACCCTAGGTGAAAATGGTACTGGTATTGTTGCCACTGCTGAAGGTTATGTTCATATCCATCGTGGTGCTTTGGGGGATCTGGATGCTGATGGAGGTGTTTCAGATTTAGATAGTACTACTCACAGATGGTTGAACCCAATTGCCAAGATTACTGTAACGGTAAGCGAATACAGGGCAGAGCTATGAACGGTTATTTTTCTATCAATAAGAAGTTGATGAGTGGAGCCCTGCTGGCCTCATCGCTAATTCTATCCGCGTGTTCTGATAACGACTCTAAGCAGGATGACATGCTTGAGTTTGAAGTTACAGTGAGCAACTTGACGGCTGGTCAGCCTTTATCGCCTGCTGCAGTTTTATTGCACGATTCCCAATGGAAGAGTTTTCAGACGGGTCATAGGGCGAGTGATGAACTCGAGTTACTAGCTGAAGGGGGAGACAACAGCCTGTTCTTATCCTCATCGCTTGACGATTCTTACGTTTATCTTGCTGAGTCTGGTGCTGGAATTATAGCGCCAGGAGAGTATGAGTCGTTTCAGGTTCAAACTTCTGAAAAATACTTGGGAACTTTATCACTGAGTGTTGTGTCTATGTTGGTTAACTCGAATGATGCTATTGCAGCTTTAAACGGTAAAGCAATTAGCGCACTAGAGATTGACGAGAGTATGAGTTTTGAATTGCTGACCTATGATACGGGCACTGAAGCGAACACCGAGACAGCAGACACAATTCCCGGGCCTGCAGCACAAGGTGGCGATCGTGAAGGGTTCAATGTTGCTCGTGATGATGTTCGGGAC
>NZ_LWGJ01001807.1:0-1092 GCF_001635845.1 Oleiphilus sp. HI0132
GGGAAAGTACGCGTATGCTATTAAAAGATGACCAGATGGGGTTTTCGTTTCACATCACGACTATCTATGAAGGCGCAGATTTTCAGATGCACTATCAAAATCATTTGGAGTCGGTTTACTGCATGTCAGGTGAGGGTGAGATAGAGAATTTGGAAGATGGAAAAGTGCACCCGATCTCTGCAGGCACGATCTATGTTCTGGATAAGCATGACAAGCATATCCTAAGAGCATTTAAAGAAATGAAGATGGCATGCGTCTTCAACCCTCCGCTTAATGGCAAGGAAGTACACAACAAGGAAGGTGCCTACGAATTAGAAGCGGATACTATTGAATAATATATATTGAGTACCTAGTTCTATCCCAATTGATAACAATAAATGAAAGGGCTTTGCTGATGAGCGTACCTAACCCTAACGATAAATATGGCATTCACAGTACTGACTACAGCGTTGGGCAGCACAATGTTCAACGCTGGGGTTTTGATATTCATAACCCGGTATTTGCTGTGAGTTCCGGGCTGATATTGTTATTTTTAGTAGCCACACTGCTAACTGATTCAGCGACCGCAAAAGCTGCATTAGATGGTCTTAAATGGGATATTATTGGTGCTTTCGATGGTTTGTTTATTTGGGCAGGCAATATTTTTGTGTTGTTCTGCCTGGCGCTTATTGTTTCTCCTTTCGGCAAGGTTCGCTTAGGAGGCAATGAGGCAAAAGCAGAGCATTCTACGCTAACATGGCTAGCGATGTTGTTTGCTGCAGGCATGGGCATCGGGCTGATGTTCTGGGGAGTAGCCGAACCTGTTTCCTATTATACCGGCTGGTACAAAACGCCTCTCAATGTGGCAGCAAACACGCCCGAAGCGGCGAGTATGGCCATGGGCGCGACGATGTATCACTGGGGAATTCACCCCTGGGCGATCTATGGCGTCGTTGCGCTTTCCTTAGCTTTTTTTACCTACAACAAAGGGCTTCCACTCTCTATTCGATCCGTTTTTTACCCGCTGCTAGGAGAGCGTACGTGGGGATGGCCTGGCCACATTATCGATATTCTTGCAGTACTTGCGACACTCTTTGGTCTAGCCACATCTTT
>NZ_LWGJ01001808.1:0-1186 GCF_001635845.1 Oleiphilus sp. HI0132
GTAAATATCAAGGTGGTCGAGACTGGTTTGTCAATACTTTGGGGCGATAAAATATGAGGAAAAGGAAGGTGCTTGTATTTATGGGCTTTGCAGAATTAGTGCTTACTTATCTTTTTATGTTAGCACTAGATATAGTGTTTTGTTATAGGCATCTCAGTCCTAGATCTGTAAGCGGAATGTGTAGGTTTTGCTAATACTAGAGGCGAACTAAATGAAGGCGCTAAGATATAGCGCCTTAAATTCGGTTTGCTTTTTAATCGCCTTTTTGTTCAGACTGACATGCCTGTACGGCCGTTAGTGCAATGGTAAAGACGATATCTTCTATTAATGCGCCACGAGATAAGTCGTTAACAGGTTTGCGCAAACCTTGTAGCATTGGGCCGATACTGATTACATTGGCGCTACGTTGTACAGCTTTGTAGGTGGTGTTACCAGTATTTAGATCTGGGAAGATAAAAACGGTTGCTTGACCGGCCACCGGGCTGTTCGGTGCCTTTTTCTTGGCGACACTTTCAATCGCCGCCGCATCGTATTGGAGGGGGCCGTCAATTACGAGGTCTGGCCTTAAGTTCTTAGCGATCTCAGTAGCTTCACGAACTTTGTCGACGTCTGCGCCGGTGCCGCTTACACCTGTGCTATAGGAAATCATGGCGACTTTGGGGTCAATGCCAAATGCTTTGGCTGAGTCGGCACTTTGTATCGCAATATCGGCCAGCTGTTCGGCATTCGGGTCTGGGTTGATGGCGCAGTCACCATATACAAGTACTTGGTCGGGGAGGCACATGAAGAAAACTGAAGACACTACCTTGGCGCAATCGTTTGTTTTAATCAACTGAAGCGCGGGGCGCACAGTGTTGGCTGTTGTGTGAACAGCTCCTGATACAAGCCCGTCAACTTCATCTAGCGCCACCATCATCGTTGCGAGTACGACATTGTCTTCTAGCATTGCTCGCGCCATTTGGTGACTCACGCCTTTATGCTTTCTGATCTCTGTCATTGGGATGACATAGCGTTCACGTGCTTCGTCAGGGTCGACGATCTGAATATCACTCGAAAGCGTAACACCCTGAGCACTTGCGACCGCCTTAATTTCATCGGGCTTCCCGATTAGTATGCACTGAGCTAGTTCTCGCTCATGGCAAGCAATAGCGGCACATATCGTTCTTGGTTCATTGCCTTCAGGTAA
>NZ_LWGJ01001809.1:0-712 GCF_001635845.1 Oleiphilus sp. HI0132
GCTTAATCAAGCAGGCTGACTGTGTTATTTATGACCGCTTGGTCAGTGCTGAAGTGATGGAATTAGTGTCGCCCAGGGCAGAGTGTATTTATGTGGGTAAGAAAAGTGCCGACCATGCTTTGCCCCAAGAGCAAATAAACCAGTTGATTGTCGAAAAAGCGATGAGCGGCAAGAAGGTTGCTCGTCTTAAAGGCGGTGACCCTTTTATCTTTGGTCGTGGTGGTGAAGAGGTTCAGGAACTGTTGGATGCGGGGGTTGCTTGCCGAGTCGTCCCAGGTGTTACCGCTGCTTCAGGTTGTACGACTTATTCCGGCATTCCATTAACTCACCGGGATTTTGTTCATGGTTGCACTTTTATCACGGGCCATCTTCAGGATGATACGCTGGATTTACCTTGGCAGGCTTTGGCACGTGAAGATCACACTGTTGTGATTTACATGGGTATTAAAACATCACCAATACTGTCTAGAGAGTTAATTAATAACGGCTTGGCCGAAGACATGCCGGTTGCCCTAATCAGTAACGGCACCACAGAGAATCATCGAACCTATCGAACCAATATTTCAGATTTGCCAGAATTTGTTCTAGCGAACCAAATCAAGCCGCCAACACTGATTGTTATTGGCCGAGTGGTAAATGCTTTGGATACCGAAGGTTTTGATCAGGCTACTTTGCTTGATGAAGCCACCAGGCATGAACAGATGATGACTAA
>NZ_LWGJ01001810.1:0-1024 GCF_001635845.1 Oleiphilus sp. HI0132
TGGATTGGCCAGTGCACTTAATCAGTCTTTACAGCTGCAAGATAAGTTAGTTGTTTTCGAGCAGAGTGAGTTTTCTTTGCATCAGGATGTGATCAATGCGCCCAGTCACTTCACATCGCAGAGTACACTGACCAAAGCGGCTGATTACGCGAAGCAGGTTGGAGCTCAATTTGTTATCTCAGGTGTGGTGAGAGATCTGTCGCTAGAAGACCCGGAAGCTTTCTCCACATCATATTGGGCGAAACTGAAAAGGATGAGCAATAACGCCAATATCAAACGTCGCTTTGCAATGGAGCTATTTGTTCATGATGGCTATAGTGGTGCGATTATCTGGCAAAGAAGTTTTGCAGTATCTGCGCCGTGGGAAGATGATATTGATGATCTGAGTGGCTTTGGCACTGCAGAGTTCTGGAATGACGAATATGGTCTAGCAGTCGCTCAACTGGTGGATGGTGTTGCTACTTTAGTAGGAGAGCAATTGGAGTGTCAGCCCTTTATTGCACGTATATCAAGAGTTGACGGTAAAACATTACACTTCAATTCGGGTGCAAGCTCCGGTGTTCGCCCTGGAGATAAGTTTTCTTTATATCGTACCTACAATTATTACGACGCAGATATGCTAGCGGGTACTGAACTAACGAATGTCAAGACATCACTCACCGTTTCTCAGGTGCACCCTGGTTTTGCTAGTGGTAGTGTCAGTATGGACCCAGGGCGAATAAATATACAAGAGGATGACTTGCTAATCGCTTGGTAGTTTTTACACCCAGTAAGAGAAAAATATTAGTAGCAGTCCGCCCAAATACCGTTGGATAAAATGCTTTTTGTCCAGCGAGTCGCTCTTCAGTTCTTCGCTGCAGCTCAGGTCGTCACGAAAATTAATTGCCAATTGCTCTCGGCTGGCGGTAAGTTGCAGGCTGTAATCGATTTCCAAATCATGCATTAGGCTGCGGGTGTTGAGGTTACTTGAGCCGATGCAAGCCCAGTCATCAATAATCAAGGTTTTAGAGTGCATGATTCCTGC
>NZ_LWGJ01001811.1:0-912 GCF_001635845.1 Oleiphilus sp. HI0132
TCGCTCTCGCTTGAAAAAGATATACCAAAAAACAGGTGTATCGAATCAAGTTCAGTTAACACACAATATACTGGAAGGCCCCTACAAACTGGCCAACATGTTAGGATAAACAAACAGGCATGAAGCAAAATAAGGCATCTACACAGCAATCAGAAGTTCTTAGTACCAAGCTAGGCACACAATATCGTAAGCGAATCGTTATTAGCGTGTCACTGGTCGGCGTGATTGTATCCTTATGCTATTCAGCTATTTTATGGACTCAATACCAACAAGCGCTGAGCAGCTTTACAGATTTCCTATATGCGCTCTGCTATGCCGGAACATTCTACTGGGTCAGGCAGGAGAAGTTTGTCCTTTCCGCCTATTGGTTGATACTCATTGCCAGCCTGCAAGTTACCTTGGGGAGTATATTCTTTGTCGGCGCTGAAACGGGCTTCCAACTCTATTTCCTAAGCCTCCCGGTCGTGGTCTACTTTCTGCTCAATGACCAGGAAAAATGGAAAAAGCTTGCTGTCATGCTTTATGGTTGCTTGTGCTTTTGCGCGGCCCATACACTACGAGTCGAAACTTACATGGCCCCCATTCCGCCCTCCATCGCACAAGGAGTTTTTATCGGAAACGCGCTAATTGTTTTTCTTATTGTTGTTAGCGCCGTAAAGTTCTTTTCTGATGAGATGCTAAATGCCTATAACGAGCAGCAAAAGTTCGTGCTCACTGACAATTTAACCGGTATTGCAAATCTTCGCTTCGTTCAACAATACGCATCGCAACTACTCTCGCAAGCCGACCGCTATGGCCACCCTATTAGCTTGATCCATTTTGATATCAACCACTTTAGCCAGATTAATACCGAACAGGGACTAGATGCAGGCAACCGCAGCCTGGAGTTTATCGCCCAGCTAGTAAAAAATG
>NZ_LWGJ01001812.1:0-739 GCF_001635845.1 Oleiphilus sp. HI0132
AGTGATGAAGGCCGCTGTGTCGAGGCGACCTTGGCACTTAATCCGAATGATAGAAAAGAAAGATATCCACCAATTGCTCCGGCATAATTTCTTCGAATTGGGATAAAAGCTTTTCGTTTCGACGTATTTCTTGAAACTCATCACTATCAAATAGGCCTGAAAGGGCCATGATAGGAAGTAGCAATTCGGCGGTAACATCTTCACCTTTGCAGAACCATGCCTTTTCTTTGTAGAAGAAACCTTCCATAAAGCCTGTGCACCAGCTTTCAAGACAGGCATCGTAGTGAGTTTCGCTGTCGTCATCAGTTTCATCGCTGTAGGGTAAGAGTATATCGCGGTCTTCATTAATCTCTTCAAGCAATGTCGACTTGATCTCTTCGATACAGCTTTCAATAGTGGCGATTTCAGATTCACTAAGCTCGATATCATCATTGCCAAATAGCACAGAGATAAGAGTGTTAGTGTCAAAGTCTACCGGCCCGATAACACTGGCGCATACAAGGCCGTGAAAGCCAAAATAATCCAAAGCCTCTTCATTTAGATGCTCGGCAAAAAGAATATCTTCGAGCTGTTCAATTTGTTGTTCGCTTAGTGACATTTGCTAAAACCGTATGACAGTGCAACCAATGCGTTCATGTGTGTATGGGCGCTGGTTGGGAGCGGGGTGGTATAAAAAACGAGAGTATAAACTGATTTTCCACAGATTAGTATCTGCAGTACCTGGTAAGCATAAAAAAGC
>NZ_LWGJ01001813.1:0-1018 GCF_001635845.1 Oleiphilus sp. HI0132
CAACTGAAACTTGTCATAATCGAGATCAACACTCGCAAAAATCGAGTGCAAATTAATATTTCTTCGCTTAGCAGCAAAAAAGAAAGCATCGACAAGCGCTATAGGAATACTTAAGTTGGGAGACATGAGAGCTCAGACTGGTCCGGATAAGGTCAATCTGTCAAAAAATATGGCAAGAGTCAAGAACTTAGGGGAAGCAAGAAGAGCTCCCCCTTTATCAGAAAGATAAGAGGGTATTGCGACTAAATACCCAAGGAACTTAGTAGGTCATCAACTTCATCTTGGTTAGTTCCAGATAACTGGTCGGGGCGTAAGTTTTGATCCTCGGGAGATAAACTACCAAAGAGTTCATTTAATGACATCATCGTCAACATAAACTTCTGATCGGTAATCTGATCTTCAGAGTAGAGGTTCATACACTTAACAAGCTCACCACTAATCGCTTCACGGATCTGTCCTTGCTGGACCTCACTCAAGCCTTCAGCACCTTCAAGAACTGCTTTTTCAACATTTTCCATTATGCCCATTTGCTGTTCTTTCATGGCCTGGTAGGTTTCGTTAACCTG
Source organism: Oleiphilus sp. HI0132 (assembly GCF_001635845.1). NCBI lineage: Bacteria > Pseudomonadati > Pseudomonadota > Gammaproteobacteria > Oceanospirillales > Oleiphilaceae > Oleiphilus > Oleiphilus sp. HI0132. Next base: position 567 of record NZ_LWGJ01001813.1, read on the forward strand.
ACTAAGTTCACTACTACATGACATCACTACATTTTTAATTTGTTCCGTTCTCGATTCTACGCGAGCTTCGAGGTTTTGATTGAGATCTAGGATCTCCTTTTCATCAAGCTTTCGTCGAGTAATATCCCGGATCATCACGGTAAAAATGATTTCGTCATCAACAAGCACTTTGTTTGTCACCATCGACAACCAAGCTTGCTGACCTTCAATCGTTGTCTCTATTTCGAAGCGGCCATCGTCTTGCGTTTGGGATGCAAGAAACTCCATATATTCACAACCCTGATCACAGTCTTCATCATCAAGCATTAATTCGAGGCCGCCCCGAGGTTGAACAATTTCAAACTCAGCTTGGGGGTAAAATGCCAGCTCAGGTACAATTTCGTCGAGCATCTTACCTTCAACCTCACCCTCTTGCTTTTTGATAACATCTCTACACGCAGGGGTAACAGTAG
>NZ_LWGJ01001814.1:0-32199 GCF_001635845.1 Oleiphilus sp. HI0132
GAAGCTTTAGTGGTGTTTAAAAACAGGCTATTTGAATATGAGTTCAATATATTTTACTTTTTGTGACTATTGGTCATAAAATTTTCTTCCCTTCTAGTGTATGCTATCGATATTAACTCAAGGCCTTAGTTTACTGACGTTTTAAATGGCCATCCTTTATTGATTGATTAGCTTTTAAGTGAGGCATGATGAACCGCTCTTTAGTTTTTTCTATTGTTATGGCAATAGTCGCTACCCTGTGGATTCTATCGGGGAATTTTAAAGATGATGCCGAGCACCAAGGACAGGACGTTATTGCGGAATCATCTCAGCGCGATGAAGGTTTGTTCCGCGTGACCGTAAAGCAGTTTAAGGCACAGGAGCTCACACAGCGTATCGACTTGCAAGGTGAAATAGATGCCGATAGAAATGTTGATATTCGTGCTGAGACCGAAGGAGCTATTGCTAAATTGATCGCCAAGAAAGGTGATCGAATGACAGCCGGTCAACGTGTGCTCAATTTGGCGATGAATGATAGGCAGGCTCGCTTGGCAAGGGCTAAAGCGGATCTTAAGGTTGCAAGGGCCGAGTTGAAATCAAGCTTAAGTCTGAAGGAAAAGAATCTCTTATCCGAAAATCAGCTGCAACAAAATCAGGCGAATGTAATGGCGGCTGAAGCCGCGGTTAAAGAGGTTGAGCTGGAAATCGAACACACCCATATACTTAGCCCTTTTGCGGGTGTTTTAAATGACTTACACGTTGAGCAGGGTGACTACGTTGCTCCAGGCACTGTGTTGGCAACAATTGTCGACGATCAGGCGCTTATCATTAGTGCTGATGTTCCTCAGCAGCACGTTGCCAAATTAGCTTTGGGGCAAGTGGTTGAGGCAAAGTTACTCAATGGTACTGAGCTAAAGGGCAAGATCACTTATATATCGAGCATTGCTGATTTGGCGACACGCGCTTTCAGAATAGAGGCCTTGGCGCAGAATTCGTCTCAAGTAAAACGCTTTGGCCAAAGCGCTCGCGTTAGTATTTTGCTTGGCCAGCAAAAAGCCCACAAACTTTCTCCTTCATTATTAAGCCTTGATAGTCAGGGTGAACTGCAAATTAAAGGACTCGATGTTGAGGGGCGGGTAAAAGCATATCCGGTTGAACTCTTACGCAGCGAGAATGATGGTGTTTGGCTAGGCGGTTTACCCGAGGTGCTTGAGCTTATTACCGTCGGGCAAGGTTTTGTTTCGGTTGGTGAAAAGGTCAGCCCTGTTCGAGTTTCGGCAGAAGATAAGGCGTCAGGAGTAGATTCTTAATGAAAGAGTACTTTGGTACGGCACCAAAAACGCCAATCGACTGGGCGATAGAGCGTCGCCGTGCTGTGCTGTTGGTCTTGGTATTTTTACTAATATCCGGGATTTTTGCTTATCAGAGTATCCCAAAAGAGTCTGAGCCGGATATTGCCATTCCTATTGTTTACGTATCGATGTCGCATGAGGGTATTTCACCTGAAGATGCCGAGCGCCTACTTATTCGGCCAATGGAGAAAGAGCTTAAGTCGATAGAGGGTGTCAAAGAGATGAGCTCCGTTGCCTCCGAAGGGCATGCATCGGTGACGCTTGAATTTGATGCCGGTTTTGACAGTGATACGGCCTTGGATGACGTCCGTGAAAAGGTTGACCGTGCCAAATCAAAGCTACCTGCGAGTAGTGATGAACCTGAAGTTAATGAAGTAAACGTCGCTCTGTTTCCAGTTTTCAGCATGAGCTTGGCAGGCCCTATTCCTGAGCGGCAGTTATTGGCTATTGTGAGAGATCTAAGAGATGACTTGGAGGCGCTTCCTGGGGTGCTGGAAGTCGATATTGGCGGCGAGCGCGATGAAGTATTGGAAATTATTGTTGACCCGCTGGTACTGGAAACATACCAGATAAACTTTGAGACCGTGTTGAGCATTGTTAATCGTAATAACCAGTTGGTTGCTGCTGGCGCCATAGATAGTGGTTATGGTCGTCATGTCATTAAAGTGCCGGGTGTTATTGAGGATCTGGAAGATATTATGGCCCTGCCGATCAAAGTGGTTGGTGATAGGGTGGTGAGTTTTAGGGATGTTGCGACGGTAAGGCGCTCCTTTAAAGACCCGACAGGGTTTGCTCGTGTAAACGGGGAGTCTGCTTTGTCTTTAGAAGTTAAAAAGCGTGTCGGTTCAAACATTATCGAAGTGATTGAAAGCGTTAAGGCTATTGTTAAAGAAAAACGTCAATTTTGGCCTGCTGCGGTCAAGGAAACGTTTATTCTCGACAAGTCGGGCGAAATCAGAGATATGCTCCAAGATCTGCAAAACAACGTGTCGAGCGCGATTATTATGGTCATGATCGTCATTGTTGGAGCTTTGGGCTTACGTTCTTCATTCTTGGTGGGCATAGCTATTCCAGCATCCTTCCTTAGCAGTATTATGATTATTAATATGATGGGTTTGACCTTGAATATTGTGGTGCTGTTTAGCTTGATTCTGGTTGTCGGGATGTTGGTAGATGGAGCCATTGTTGTTGCCGAGTTAGCCTCACGAAATCAAAGTAAAGGGATGTCGGCAGCGAAAGCTTACGCAAGTGCATCAAAGCGGATGTCATGGCCGATCATCGCATCGACCGCGACAACGCTGGCTGTTTTTCTTCCCTTGATTGCTTGGCCGGGTGTTGTCGGCGAATTCATGAAGTTCTTACCCATTACGGTGATGATTTGTTTGATGGCATCGCTTGTTATGGCTCTGGTATTTTTGCCCGTTTTAGGCTCATGGTTAGGAGGGCAAACTAAGGCTAAAGGGAAGTTAGTAGACGAGTATGAACGTGATGGAGGTCATCCGCATACAATAAGCTCATTGAATGAAGAAGCCGGTGTGATGAAACGGGCCTATGTTTCAAGCTTGAGTGCCTTGCTGAAGAGACCGGGCTTAACATTTATCGGTGCACTGGGCGTCATAGTCTTCAGTTATGTCGCCTATGGGGCTTTCGGAAAGGGTGTAGAGTTCTTTCCAGATGTCGAACCGGATAGCGCGCAGGTTCTTATTCACGCTAGAGGTGACTTATCGATACATGAAAAAGATGCCTTGTTAAAACAGGTTGAACGTCGGTTTTTAAGTCTGATTGAAGGCAAAAACGAGCTTGAATCAATTTATGCCCGTTCTTTCAATCAAGCTCAGAATGCAATGGCCGAGGATGTGATCGGTTCAATTCAGTTTCAATTTGTTGATTGGGATAAGCGGCGTGTAGCGTCAGAAATTCTCACAGAAATGGAGGCGATGACCGCTGATATTTCAGGTGTAAAGTTGGAGTTTCGCAAAGCAGAGAATGGCCCTTCTGGCGGTAAACCGATCAAGTTGCAGGTTAGTGCAATCTACCCTGAGCACACTGAGCAAGCGGTTGAGCTTATCCTCTCAAAGATGGAAGCCCTCGAAGGTTTTAAAGATATTGAGGATGATCGAGCGCTACCGGGTATCGAATGGCGACTAGATGTAGATAGAGAGGCCGCAGCACGTTTTGGTGCCGATATCGCTTTGATCGGTAGCGCCATTCAAATGATTACGAACGGCTATCGCGTTGCCGACTTTAGACCGGACGATACGATAGAGGAAGTCGATATTAGTATTCGCTTCCCTGAACAGTTCAGAAACCTCAATCAGTTTGATAATTTCAGAATCCAAACCTCAAAAGGCATGGTGCCCATTAGTAACTTTGTGTCGCTGAATCCTGCGCCGAAGAATGGCACGATAAAACGGGTTGACGGTAAACGGGCTATTACGATTCAGTCAGATGTTCTTGAAGGACTGCTACCTAGCGAGCGCCTACAAGCTCTGCAAGCTGAGTTCGATCTGTCAGAATTTAAGCCAGATGTACGCATCGCCGTAAAAGGGGAAGAACAGGATCAGAAGGAAACAGCAGAATTCCTCGGTACGGCTTTTATGACGGCAATCTTTCTAATGCTTTTGATTCTCGTCATACAGTTCAACAGCTTTTATCAGAGTATTTTAGTATTGAGTGCGATTGTCTTTTCAACCGCGGGGGTTTTACTGGGCCTGCTGATCACAGCTCAGCCTTTCGGTATCGTGATGGTCGGCTTGGGTATCATTGCCTTGGCAGGTATCGTTGTGAACAATAATATTGTATTGATTGATACCTATAACTCGTATATCAACAATGGAGTTAGCCCTTATCAGGCGGCTTTGATGACGGGTGAGATTCGTATGCGACCCGTGTTATTGACTGCAGGAACCACTGTTCTTGGTTTGATACCGATGGTCTTATCGATGAATATCGACTTTATCAATCGCGACGTAGCTTTTGGTGCACCTTCTACACAGTGGTGGACTCAGTTATCTAGTGCCATTGCTGGTGGATTGGCGTTTGCCACAGTCCTCACCTTGTTTCTAACACCGGCTTTACTGGTACTTGGTGCTAATACTCGCCAATGGATATCAAGCAAACAAAACGGTTCCTAATTGGTGTTTCTATTCAAGTGTCACCGAGCTAATGCTGGTTTTAACCTTTTCGCCTGTTTTTAAGTGATAAACAACTTTGGCAGGATAGTAGGGGCTGCGTTTTTGCGCCGGAATCGTTTCGTTAATTGACCATTCTTCAATCTTAATTACTTTTCCATTTGCGTCAATTAGCTGCGTGCGCAACTGTAGAGCGCCAATGTTCAGTGGACTATGGTTTTCTATTGTCACCAATAAAGGCCCTTTAGGGTCTTGAACATGCTTGGCCTTTAAGTATTTTTCCGGTGTTTGCTTAATTTCGATTAGGGCCAGTTTTAGTTTTGCCTGTTGACCTATATCGCCTTGCGCCTGGGCTGCTTGTGCATAGTACTTAAGTGCTTGTTCCTGATTCTGAGACTCGCTGTATAGCTCTCCTAATTGTAGGGCAGCAATACTTGTTGGTAGTAAACGCATGCTATAGCGATAATCATCAATGGCATAGCTAGATTGGCCTAGAGCGGCATAGCTTTGAGCACGCTTTAAGTAATAAGAAAATTGATTTGGGTTGAGCTCTGTGGCGCGCATATGGGCCGCAAGTGCAGAATCTTTATTTCCCTTAGCGGCCAATGCATCGCCTTTTATGGCGCTAAATAGTGCTTCTTTAGGTTCTATATTACTTGCTTTAGAAATAAGGCTAAGCGCCAGGTCGTAATCTTTTTGTGCCAGGGCGGCATTCGCCTGGTCTGCCAGGTCGTAAGCTTCTTGTTTACTCTTGAGGTAGGCGATGGCTTGTTGATACGCCTCTTTACCCGAGAAGGCGTCTTTGACAGGGTTTGAGGCAGCGTATTTGATATTTGCTTCTACCCGTTCTTGAGAGGGCGGGTGTGAAGCAAATAAACCGTCAAGCCATGAACTTTTTTGCTGCTTTGATAGTGAGACAAAAACCTTTTGAAGTTCAACAGCGCCCTGCAGGTTGTAGCCAGCCTTAGCCATATATTTCATGCCGTAGTGGTCTGATTCCAGCTCGTGGTCGCGTCCATATTTGGCAGTGGTTAACCTTGCCCCTAAGTTCGCACCGCCAATAATTAAGTCTCGATAGTCATTATTCGCCAAGCCTAAACCCAGGCCCGCCATGCCGACTTGAACCAGTAAATTATCACGCTGACGCTGGGCGCCGTGTCTGGCAGCAGCGTGAACAATTTCATGACTAAGCACTGCAGCTAGTTGAGCTTCACTTTCCAGCTTTAAGAGCAGGCCACGATTAATAGCAATCTTGCCTGATGGCAGGGCCCAAGCATTAGGGACTGAGTTATTGAGAACGACAAACTCATAGGGAAGTTTTGGGACATCACTAAGGGCGGCGAGCCTCATACCAACCGTGCTGACATATTCACTAAGCTTCGGATCAAGGTTGTAGGCGCCACCTTGTGATTGCTGTGCTGGTTGGTATTGTTGCTGGCCTATTTTAACGTCTTCAGAAAAAGAGCTGAACATTAGCTGCTTTTCTCCGGTTACCGGGTTTACAGAGCAAGCGCTACAGAGCAAGGTTAGGCAGAGTAGAAGATAAGTAAAAATGGGGCGCATAAGACAATACCGGGTTCTAGTTAACAGTAAGTCAATTTTGCGCTAATGGATTCACTCTTTTCAATAGCAAATGAGTAATTACTATTGTTATAAATAGGATGCTAGGTGGAAATCTCCTGATTAATTACATTTCTTAAAAAGTGTGACATTGGTTATACTTCGGCGCTTCAAATATGTTAGCTGATAAGGAGCTGACATTTTATGCTTAACTAGAATAAGCGTTCCCAGCTAAATTATGTAACGCTGATTGTGAGAGAATGAATGAGAGACGAAACCATGTTGTTTACCCAAGTCGAAAGCTTTGTAAGCGTATTGGCTCAGTGCCAGGAGTTGGGTATTAAGGTTGTTTCTGCAAGAGAAAACGAGCTGATACTAGAATTGCCTTACAGCGAGAAGATTATCGGTAACCCAGATTCAGGGGTTATTCATGGTGGTGCGATTACCACCTTGATGGATACGACCGCAGGTGCCGGTGTGCTATGTGCAATGCCGGAGTTTGAACTCTGCCCAACACTAGATTTGCGTGTTGACTATATGCGCCAGGCAAAACCGGGGCAGTCAGTATTCGCGAGAGCAAGCTGCTACCGTTCAACCAACAATATCTTGTTTATGAAGTGTGAGGCTTATCAGATTGACCGGACTGTGGCGCATTGTGTCGCAACCTTTATGCGTATGGGCGAGAAGGGCATTCCTTCCTTAGATGTGATGACGAAAGATATTCCTGTTTATCAATCAAAGAATATTGGCAAGGTTTCTCTGCCCGAAGATTTTAAAGATTCGGTGATACAAGCGCGCGACAAGAGCGACTACAAGATACTGACCTCAGCTATTCCTTATGCGCAATTGATTGGCATTGAATGCCTGGATGATAGAGGAGAGCTAACCTTTAAGTTAAATCAGAAGGAAGGCAATATTGGTAATCCTATTCTTCCCGCAATTCATGGTGGTGTCATTGGTGGCTTTATGGAATTGTCTAGTGCTATGTATTTGCTGGTATCTCAGTCGACTTTGAAATTTCCCAAAATTATTGATTTTTCATTAGATTACTTACGTGCCGGTGCAAACCAGGATACCTATGCCTATTGTAATGTGACCCGCCAGGGTGGCCGCGTTGCTAATGTCGAAGTTCACGCCTGGCAAGAAAGCCGCGATAAGCCAATTGCCTTGGCCAGAGCGCATTTTTTGTTAGAGGATTAGGTTTTTCAAAGGGGTCAGACTCGATTGAAATTCAATCGAGTCTGACCCCTTTGAAATTCAACCTCAATGCCCAGGGTAAGCAGTGGTATCGGTCTTCAATTTAAATATCTGATAAGGGCCTTTTTCTTGAATGTACTGGTCAGGCTTGGCTATCACACTTTGTAGCGCACTAGCAGTAACGTATAACCAGCCATTCGGGCCGAAGCTGAAACCATCAGGCCAGCGAAGCTTCTTGTCTTTGTAAAGTGTTTGTATGGAACCATCAGAGCGCATCTGTATGATAGCCGAATGCTCCAGATCGCTGATGTATAGAGTGTCCTCATCATCGATAGTGATGCCATCGCTCATGGTCTTTTCACCAAAAGCTTCGATTTTAGTTTTCAGCGCTTCTGCACTTAGTGCAGGATTATTCAAATCACTTACCCGTACGCGCCACATCTTCTCGTCGGTAACGGGAGCAAAGTAAAGCCATTCTTCGTTGCGGTCTAGCGCAATAGAGTCAACGCCAGGGCGAATAGCAAAAACACCAAACATCAGCATTTTCACACCTTCGACATGAGGAACATAGTAGTCCGGGTCGACCGAGTCGTGGTCTTCAATAGCAATACGAGCACGCTGTTCTATCACATCATAAACGATGATAGATGGGCTAAGACCTATGATACTTGCATTGGCGATATAGATGCGTGTGCCATCATGACTGACTTGGAAGTCATTCATATGTGAGCCTAGCCCTGCAATATCTGAACTAAAACGATGATGATGCACAACCTCGCGGGACTCAATATCCACGGCAAGGATCTGAGGTGTTTCTTGCCCATGGTCACCATAGTCGAGTAGCCATAAGCGGCCTTGTCTGTCTAAACGCATTGATAGAACAGTACTCAAGTTAAGACCAGCTGGTGACTCGAACTCAAATGGTTTGGCTTCGCCATCAACCAGTTCTGCGATGTTATAGGGTGGAAAACCTTCCGGATGATAAGTGAAAAAGATGCGCTCATTTTTCGAGACTGCGATGTTTCCAGGAGGGTAGGGCAGGTCAGCAACTTTGATAAGCGCTTCAGCCGGGAGCAGGGGCTGGCCACTTCTATCAGGGAAGGCATCGCCGCCGCCGTAGAAACCATCGAGTGCGGCCGCACCGAGGCCAATAATCAAAACAACTGCGAATAATAGTGTGGTAAGGGCTTTTAACATGATTCTCAATTTATCTTTGTAAAGGTAGGTGGAGGGCATTAAACCATAATCTGGCTTTGTGCGCGAAACAGCTCGAAACAAAACACGATAAAAATTACTTGAAATTAAAAATGCCATCCCCACATAAGGTTTCAAGGCTTTTCAGGTCGGTGGTAAGCAAGGCTGCATTGATAATGCAGTCCCTCTCATAAGTTTGAGATAAATTGCTGCCGGAAAGCGACAAATCAATTTTTCTGAACAACGAAAAACGAGAGAAACAAATATATGTCAGCACAAGATAATTTAGAAGCAAAGCAGGAAACCCTTGGCTTTCAAACAGAGGTTAAGCAGCTTCTACATTTGATGATCCATTCCCTTTATTCAAATAAAGAGATCTTCTTACGCGAATTGATTTCAAATGCTTCCGATGCAGAAGATAAGCTGCGTTTTGAAGCGCTATCTAACAACTCTTTGTACGAAGACGATGGTGATCTGAAGATTCGTCTAGAGTTTGATGAAGAAGCCAAGACAGTGACATTAACTGATAACGGTATCGGTATGAATCGTGATGATGTCATTAACCACTTAGGTACGATTGCCAAGTCAGGCACTGCCGAGTTTATGTCTAAGCTAACAGGTGATAGCCAGCAAGATTCTCAGTTGATTGGTCAGTTCGGTGTTGGGTTCTATTCCGCATTTATTGTTGCCAAGAAAGTTGATGTATTCACGCGTAAAGCGGGTACAGATAAAGCGGAAGGTGTTCACTGGAGCTCCGAAGGTGAAGGTGAATTCACCATAGAGAATATCGAGCGTGCCGAGCGTGGTACTTCGATTGTGCTTCACCTGAAAGAGGAAGAGGCTGAGTTTGCTAACGGCTGGAAGCTACGTAGTCTGGTTAAGAAGTATTCTGACCATATCGCCTTCCCGGTTGTGATGAAGTCTGAGCCAATGCCTGCTGAAGAAGGTAAAGAGCCAGAAGAGCCAAAAGACGAGACAGTCAACGAAGCCACAGCGCTTTGGTCTTTGTCTAAGTCTGAAATCAAAGAAGAAGAGTATCAATCTTTCTATAAGCATATTTCTCATGACTTCCAAGAGCCACTAACTTGGTCTCATAACCGTGTTGAAGGTAAATTGGACTACACAAGCTTATTGTATATTCCTTCAAAAGCGCCTTTTGATATGTACAACCGCGATGTACCGAAAGGGCTCAAGTTGTACGTTCAGCGTGTTTTCATCATGGATGAAGCTGAGCAGTTCCTGCCTCTGTACCTACGGTTTGTTAAAGGTATTGTTGATACTCGCGATCTTTCGCTGAACGTCTCTCGTGAAATCTTGCAGAGTGACAAGACCGTTGAAAGTATGAAGACTGCTTTGACCAAGCGTGTTCTTGATATGTTGACCAAGATGGCGAAGAACGATGCTGAAAAGTATCAGTCTTTCTGGGATGAGTTTGGCCAGGTAATCAAGGAAGGCTTGGCTGAAGACTTTGGAAATAAAGAGAAAGTTGCCGGTTTATTACGTTTTGCGTCCACTGAAGGGGATAGCAAGCAGACAGTTTCTCTAGCGCAGTACATTGAACGTATGCAAGAGAGCCAAGACAAGATCTACTATGTTAGCGCTGAGAGCTATGCAGCCGGTATCAGTAGCCCTCACATGGAAATCTTCCGTAAAAAGGGTATTGAAGTGCTTGTGCTGAGTGATCGTGTTGATGGCTGGATGATTTCTTACTTGAGTGACTTTGACGGTAAGCACTTGCAAGACATCACCAAAGGCGAGCTAGATCTAGGTGATATCGAAGACGAAGAAGACAAAAAACAGATCGAAGAAGCGAGCAAAACTTATGAAAGCTTGATCGGCCAGATCAAAGACTTGTTAAGCGACAAGGTTGAAGAAGTTCGTGTTACTAATCGTCTGACTGACTCGCCAGCTTGCTTGGTGGCCGGTGCACACGATATGGACGCACAAATGAAGAAGATCATGGAAGCAGCTGGTCAGGCTGTTCCAGAGACTAAACCAAGCTTCGAAGTGAACCCGGAGCACCCATTGGTTCAGAAGTTGAACGAAGAGCAAAATGATGACCGTTTCAACGACTTGGCCAACGTCTTGTTTGACCAGGCAGCCTTGGCTAGCGGCGAACAGCTGAAAGATCCAGGTGCCTTTGTGTCTCGTTTGAATAAGCTATTGTTGGATTTATCTAAGTAGTTCATTACATTTCGACACAAGTTAAATAAGAAGGAGTTTGGTTTCGGCCAAGCTCCTTTTTTTTGTTTTATCCTAGTCAAAAGTAAAATGGGTAAAGGCTAGCGATTCTGAGCTATTTAACTCTAATCGGAATACTTACCGAGAAAGTCGTGCGCCCAACTTCACTCTCAAAATCAATATTTCCTTGATGCTTATCGACAATTTTCTTACAGATTCCTAGTCCTAAACCGCTGCCTTCTCCGGCTGGTTTTGTGGTAAAGAAGGATGAAAATACCTTTTCTTGGATATCCTCAGGAATTCCTGGACCGTTGTCGGTGAACTGCACAAGAATATTACCCTCCTGTACTTTGGTAGAGACCGATAATTCACCTTCATTATGCATTGCTTGAAGTGCGTTATGGGTTAAGTTGGTCCAGACTTGGTTTAGTTCGTCGGGGTAGCAGAGTGTTGAGGGTAAATCACCATAGTCCAAGTGCACTTCACAGCCTTGCTTAAACTGGTTCTGGTAAAGCACCAAGACTGTTTTAATGCCGTCGTTGATATTGCTTTGAATCATTTCTCCGCTGCAGTCTTGATGAGAGAAACTCTTCAAGGCAAAGACTATTTTTGATACGCGCGCGATGGCGGTATGAATGGTCATGTTGTTTCTTCGAATACTCGTAAGGGAGTGAGCGAGGGAAACGATTTTGTTATTTTCAGGGTCGAGAATTTCAGGTTTTAGTGCGCTGAGCTGATCGTGTAAGCCCATTTCCAATAGCAATTCTGCTAGATCTTCAGCACCTTCCTGATGATGGGGAGCAAGTTCTTTTGATAGAGAGCGCTTAATTGCCCTTTCCTCACGCGTGCTAAGGGAGTCGGAATGATTATTCGTCGACCTCCCTATCAGCGAGATGATCTTATTCAGTGCTTGAGCGTCAGGGTCGGGGCTTTTTTCCAGAATAGGTTTCAGTTGGGTAAGGTGGTCTTCCAAACTCATAGAGGTATTACTGGCCGATGCGCCTATTGCCCCGAGAGGCGTATTGATTTCGTGAGCAATACCTGCGATCAGTTGACCAAGTGCTGCAATTTTTTCTGAGTATATTAACTGCTGTTGGCTTTCTTCTACTTTTTTGAAGGCGTTAAGTAACTCTTCGTTCTTCTTATGCAGCGCCTTTGTTCGCTCATTAACTTTTGCGTCAAGCGTTAAATTATATTGCGCTTGTTCTAGGTAATTTTCTTCCAGGTTTTTAGCCATGTCGGTGAAGTTATGACTGAGTTCGGCAATTTCATCAGTACCAGTTATTGCGGCGTTATGGACTTTAGTGAAGTTTCCGTTTGCAATTTCTTTGGTGTAAGCGCTTAAACGCACTATGGGCTCAACTAAGCGCTCTGCTAACTGAGAGATCAGCACAAAGGCGACTAACAAAATCGCTCCGGCACTATAAAATGCCTTGTTCGTTTGTTCTTCTTGTAGTTGAGTATTTTCTGCAATAGATTGGGTGATCACTTTGTTCAGTTTTTTCAGCGAATATAGAAGGTAAATATCACCCCAGTGGGATTCTCCAATAGTTATCGGTACGCGGTATTCAAGTGAAGAGATCGGAAGAGCGCTGTCTTCAGGGTTATTAATCCCGAGGACTGAAATACTATCAGGGGTTTTTATGCTCACCTGACTAATGCTGCCATGATTTGTCGGCTGATAGGGTAGCTGTTGCTGCAACGGATCTGATGTGTGGATAAATACTTTGCCGTTTTTGGATACTAAAATAGCTTGCTGCAGCTCTGGTGTGTTGTTGACAGAATCGTTAATAATTTGGGTTAGAGAAAAAAGATTGAACGATGCCAGGTTTTCTGCGATCGAGCTACTCAACGCTTGGGCTTGGACGAGTGCTTGTTGGTTGAGGTTATGTTTTAGCAGAACGATACGCTTCTCTAACTCGGTATCAAATGCTTGCTTGTGTAGGTTTATTTGAAGGTGAGTGCTGACATAAAGCACAAGTAAAAGTGCACTAGCAATGATGAAAAGTAGTTTGTTGCGAATTCCCATGCTTAGACTTCTGTCTCCGTACAGCTACTTATTGGATAAATGCTCTCTTAAGCAGGTGAGTATATCCTCTATTTCCCAGGGCTTGCCAAAACAGGCGGCAAGATTCGCTTGTTCATAGGCTTCTTGGACTGCTGAGCTATCGGCATGACCCGTGAGTATTATCTTGATGATATCAGGGAACATGGCATGAACGTCAATCAAGAACTTATCGCCTTTGGTAACAGGCATAATGTAGTCCGAAATGATGGCTACAATCTGTTCACCATCTTTAAAGGGCCTGTACCATCGCGATACGATGCATTGAGCTTCCTTGATTGGTCACTTCCGATGCCTGCGCTTAGTGTTGTTTCTTGTGTATTCTGAGCCGTTTTGGTGATGATGTTAATTACGGCGACAAAAGCATTGGCTCCGTAGAGTGCTGAGCCAGGGCCACGGACAATTTCTACCCGGCTAATGTCATCGACAATAAAGTTGTTGTAAGAGCTTAGTGCACCACCATTTACCAGGTTGTTATTGTTAGCGTGGCCATTGATTAGAAATAATACTTTTTCACTGAAGTCTGTTTTTAGCCCTCTTATCTCGAGGGTAGACCTTCCCATATTAGTTTGGTAAACACCTAAGCCAGGTACGCGCTTTAGTGCGTCCATTAGGTTGCGCGCACCCATTCTTTTTAAGTCAGCAGCGGTAATGACGGTAACACTTGCTCCACTTTTCTTAATATCTTCCAAAGTCTTAGTTGCCGTAGAAACATAAGTCTCTGCCTGTAGCCACTGTATTTCTTCTTGTAATGGCGATACGGATTGAGCAGGGGCTAATGTTTGGGAAAGTGCTGATGCGCTAGCGGCGGCAAGAATAGCAAAGCTTATGTTTTGAAACTTTGAGCGGCGGATCATAGTGACTCCAAAATATTATTAGAATTGTCGTGGTTGATGACGTTATCTCTAGCGCGACACACCTTTCGGCGGCACGCTAGATTTTAACTATGGGAGAATGTATTGGTCTGGTTTCGCCCGCCTTCTTTAGAGGCATATAAGGCTTGGTCAGCTTGTTCAAGCCAGGTCATATAGTCGCTAGTGGCTTCAACAGCCTGACTAATTCCCAAGCTAATGGTAAATTTGATTGTTTTACCGTCATGAACAACTTCCATGGCTTCGATCTGTTTGCGAACACGTTCGCAGAAAACCATGGAATGTTCGGCATCGGTGTTACCAAGAATAACGCCAAACTCTTCACCACCGTAGCGGCCGGCAATATCAGTTTTACGAAGGTTATCCCGAAGTGCCTGAGAAACTTGCCTGATTACTTCATCGCCGGCTTGGTGACCATAGGTGTCATTTACCTTCTTGAAGTGGTCAATATCAAACATAATGACAGAGCAAGTCGTGTGATAGCGCTTATAACGGCTAAACTCTGCTTCTAGGCACTCTTCCCAATAACCTCGATTGTTTAGCCGAGTCAGGCGATCAGTTCGACTCAGCATTTCTAATTCAGAGTTCGCTCGTTCCAGTGCGTTCCGGTTCGCGGCAATATCAGTCACGTCATAGAGAATGATAGCGATATGGTTTACCGTTCCATCAGCAGATACCAAAGGTGAGATGGTCACGTTTTGGTACATGAATGGTTCTGTGCCGGTAATTGGGCGGTAGTTTTTGAATTTGAACAGATAAGGTCGCTGCTCCCAGGTCATAAAGGAGCGGTTTTTTAACATAAACACTGAATTAGATTTATGCTCTAGCCAATCTCTGGGCAAATCAGGGAATAAGTCAAAGAGATTCTTGTCTTTGGTCTGCAATGGAGTTATGCCGCTATGGCTCTCCATGAAACTGTTCCAAACTTTAATGCTAAAGTTGCGATCCAGTACCACGAGGCCGACATCGATGGTTTGCAGCATATCCATCAGCCAGTGAAATTCTTTTATATCTATCTGTGATCGTTCCATAGTTCGGCTATTAATCCATCAAGTAGGAAAGTCGTTTGTTCAAATTGTCCAGTGAATCTTCAGTGAACAGTAATAACAGGTCGCAACTAATGTTGTAGTTTTCAATTTCGTAAGTGATTTCAATGGCGAGTGTTTTCTTCCAGCGCTTGGCATTGGCTTTGATCAATTCACTTACTTTGACATGCTGCCCTAAAACAACCGGGTGCCCTTGACTGAAGGTGGTGTCGAGTTGTTGGGCAATACCGTTAGTACAGGCGCCCACTAGAATACTGGCCACTTCCATTAGTAGCTCAAGCTCAACCATGCGATCGACTTCGCCTTTGTAGTCGAGCAGCTTGGCGATATCACCAAAACTTGAATCACTGAAATTGAGCAAGGCTTCACCACTAATACCCGAACCGATAAAACCTTGGCAAACGGCAGAGTAGGTGTCTTGTTGCTCGGTGAGTGATAAGGCCATTTCTAACTCACTAACTTCGAGCAAGTTAACGTTTGGTATAGGCAGTTTTACGAAGACTTTCAAAAGCCGAGCGAGTAGGTCAGCTGCTTGTCCCATTGCGACATTCGCTATTTCTTGCATGCAGTCGCGGGTGCCAATATTGCCGATTTCACCTTTCTTAATTATCGGTGCTCTTGCAGGCGTAGCAGGAGCGGCTGAGGGCTCTGGTGCTCTGTAAAGGCCAAATTTCTCAAGTAGCTCTGTGAGCGCTTCAGTCGAAGTAGGTTTCTTAATGAAGTCGATTGCGCCTAGAGCCTTAACGCGTTCATGTGCTTCAGGTTGAATATCTCCTGATACGACAATTACCATCGTTGGCAAATCTTGTTTCTGAATCTGCTCTAAGGTTTCATAACCATCCATGACTGGCATGTTGAGGTCGAGAAACATAATGTCTCCCAAACCCTCTTTAATGGCTGCCAATGCTTCTTCACCATGTTTCGCAAATGAAACTTCTATTTCCCAGTCACTTGGCAAGGTTCTCGCCATTTGCTTTCTAGCTACGCTGGAGTCGTCGCAGATCAGGACGCGTGTTGTCATATGAAAAGGTCTTTCCACGGGATGTATTTATGATTACTAATTAAAGTGCATGAATGCCCATTCAGCAAGTCTTCAGGATAATTAAAGTTCCATATTCAGAGCAGTCATGACCCCATGCTCTGAATGGGGTATACTGGAGCGTTTATTAGTCTCAGGTATTAGTCTGGAAATCCAATTTAACAGGGTTTCTGGGCTGTAAGTGTGTGTCGACGGAGTCTTTTAGGTGAGTGATATTAAGAGCAGGGTGAACACTTATTTGTATGCAGCACAAACACAAGCAAAGCAGGCAGAGACAAGTACTAATGCTGCGCTTGCACAGGCTGCCGTTGTTGGCGCTAGTTTGAGTTTGAAGTATGCCTGGGAAGCCTGGCTAGAAGAATTATCAGCCTATTTAAAGATCCCTGCTGACGCCTTGCAAGATGAGTCTTCAGAATTGGCGCAGAATATGCCCGATTGCCAGTTCCTGTTTGCGCAGAAGCAGGAGCAAGGAAGTTGGTATCAACGCTTGTTGGCTTTATCTGTTGACCCTCTGCTCTACAGAGAAAATTCGCCGCATTCTAGGCAAGCAGCTAGCACAGAAGCAAGTGTGCCTCGAATTGAGGTTATTAATTTGACCGAGACAGCTATTGAAGGTGATAGAGAGCTGACTTTGTTA
This sequence comes from Oleiphilus sp. HI0132, assembly GCF_001635845.1. Classification (NCBI taxonomy): domain Bacteria; kingdom Pseudomonadati; phylum Pseudomonadota; class Gammaproteobacteria; order Oceanospirillales; family Oleiphilaceae; genus Oleiphilus; species Oleiphilus sp. HI0132. The sequence continues at coordinate 16,254 of NZ_LWGJ01001814.1, forward strand.
GAACTTATTGAAGAAGTAAAAACTTATATTCAGCAAAGGCGAGAGCAACAAACAGAATGGTAAAGAAGGCCGCAGGTACTATATAACTTACCTGGTGAGCAGGTTTCTATATAAATTTGGAGTTTGAATGAGTAGCGCATTTTTAGAGATAGTTGAATTAGAAAACGGTAGCTTCGCCTTGAAGCGAATGGATGATGACGGCGAATTCTTGGTCGAAATCCAATTTTCAGAAGAGGTTGAAGGCTTTTTGGGGGAGCATAAAGCAGCGATAGCGAAAGCAATGATCGGTGCGGGTGTTCAAGCTGCCGGGGCACTATCTAAATCGATTGTCGAAGCTGAAGAAAAAGAGCGTGAAGACCGTATATTACATTAATTCGAACAACCCTCGGTTGGACAAAAAACATAAGAGATATAGTTAGGAGTTAGTATGGAACTGGTACAGTTTGAGTTGCAAGATAAAGTAGCCACGATCAAAATTCAAAACGGTAAGGTGAATGCAATTTCTCACCAGGTCATTGCAGAATTGAATGAAGCGCTTGATCATGCTGAAGAGACCGGAGCGGTGGTTATTATCACTGGTCAGGAAGGTATATTCTCGGGTGGATATGATTTGAAAACCATGCAGAAGAGTATGGATCATGCGACTGCGCTTGTGGCAGAAGGTTCTACTTTAACGCGTAGAATGTTGGCTTTTCCTACGCCAATTATTGCTGCATGTAGCGGTCATGCGATTGCCAAAGGCTCCTTTATTCTTTTATGTAGCGATTACCGTATTGGTGCTAAAGGTCCATTTAAGCTAGGTCTGAATGAAGTGGCGATTGGTATGACAATGCACCAGGCAGGCATTGAAATGGCGCGTGGTCGTATCCCGACAAACTACTTTAATCGCTCGGTAATGAATGCAGAAATCTTTGATGTTGAAACGGCTGTTGATGCAGGATTTTTGGATAAGCTTGTCGATGCAGATCAGCTAATGACTGAAGCTAAAGCGTTGGCTGAAGAGTATAAAAAGCTGAATATGAAGGCTCATCACGGTACTAAGCTAAAATCACGCAAAGCCTTACTGGAAGCAATGGATGCTGCGATTGAAGTCGATCGTACGACGACTTTCTAAACCTTCCTTGTTACATAGAGGGCTTCGAGCCCTCTACCGAATGACCTTCACAACTTGAGACTCAACATGCATATTCATATTTTAGGTATTTGTGGCACCTTTATGGGAAGCTTGGCGGTGCTGGCCAAAGAGATGGGTATTAAAGTGACTGGCTGTGATCAGGGTGTTTATCCACCAATGAGTACGCAGTTGGAGTCTCAAGGCATTGAGCTAATTTCCGGCTTTTCGGTAGATCAGTTAGAACTTGGTGCAGATCTTTATGTTATCGGTAATGCTATCAGTCGTGGCAACCCCTTGCTGGAAGCTATTCTCAATCAAGGTTTGAAGTATACTTCCGGGCCAGGCTTCTTGGCAGATCATATCTTGCCAGGAAAGTGGGTGATGGGTGTTGCCGGTACGCATGGCAAAACCACCACCAGCAGTATGCTTGCCTGGATTTTGGAATATACGGGTATGTCGCCTGGCTTCCTGATTGGAGGCGTGCCTGAAAACTTTCCTTGTTCGGCCCGCTTGGGTGAAACGCCGTTCTTTGTCATTGAAGCCGATGAGTACGATAGCGCCTTCTTTGATAAGCGTTCGAAATTTGTCCATTATCGCCCTCGCACTTTTATTGTTAATAACCTTGAGTTCGATCATGCAGACATCTTCGCTGATCTTGCTGCAATCCAGACTCAATTTCACCATGTTATTCGAACCATTCCAGAAAATGGGCGAGTAATTTATCCAGAGAATGTGACGGCCATTGATCAGGTAATCGAAAAAGGTTGCTGGTCTGAGCAGGAAGTATTTTCTGATGATCAAAGTACAACAGATAAAGCTATCTGGAAAAAGCTAAGTGAGTCAGGCAGTTCATTTCAACTGATCTTGGCAAATGAAACCGTACAAGTCGATTGGAACATGACTGGCGACCATAATGTTCAAAACGGTGTTGCAGCAATGCTGGCTGCTCGCCATGTTGGCGTAAGTCTAAAACATGGTGCCGAGGCCTTATCCTGTTTTGGTGGTGTGAAGCGACGCATGCAGTTGTTGGCTTCGGTTAATGATGTACATGTTTATGATGACTTCGCCCATCACCCGACGGCTATCCAAACCACCTTGGCTGGCTTGCGTAATAAGGTTGGTCAGGATAAGATGATTATTGCGCTAATCGAACCTCGTTCAAATACCATGAAGATGGGTGTTCATGCTCAGACGCTATTAGCCAGTGCTGAAGAGGCCAATCATGTGGTTTGGGCAGACTTGTCGGATATGACTTGGTTGGATGACTTGATTGCTCAAACGGCAAGCAAGCAAAGCACTAAGCATGAGCTTGGCAATACCCTTAATGACTTAATCAATAAGGTAAAGTCTAAGCTCTCGGGTGAAAGTCATATTGTGATCATGAGCAATGGCGGCTTCGCAGGTATTCATGGCAAGTTAGTGGAAGCGCTAGAGGAACAGGTGAATGACTAAGGTGGTCGAACCGGTATCAATAGCGATTACTGGTGCATCGGGCGCGCAGTATGCTCTGCGCTTGATTGAATGTTTACTAAAGCAGAGCGTGCCGGTTTACCTGATGGTGAGCAAGGCAGCGCATATTGTAATCGCCACAGAAACCGAATATAAGTTGCCCGCACAAGCAGCACAAATGGAATCCTTCCTCAGTGACCATTTTTCTGCCGAGCCCGGAATGATTCGTGTTTTTGGCAAAGAGGATTGGATGTCTCCTTTAGCATCTGGCTCCGGTGCACCGAGTCGAATGGTGGTTTGCCCATGTAGTACAGGGTCCTTATCAGCCATCGCAACGGGAGCAAGTAATAACCTGATCGAACGTGCCGCTGACGTGGCTTTGAAAGAGCGTCGTCAGTTGATACTAGTTCCCAGAGAAGCACCTTACTCAGAAATTCACCTAGAGAATATGCTCAAGCTCACGCGTATGGGGGCAGTTATCCTCCCGGCAAGCCCAGGTTTTTACCATCAACCAAAGTCTATCGAAGATATGGTCGACTTTGTTGTAGCACGTATCTTATCTCAATTGGGCTTGGAACAGTCTTTGATGCCGAAATGGGGTGAGTAAGTTTTCAACGGGGTCAGACTCGATTGAAACTCTTCGTAGTTAGAACATTCCACGGCTCGCTGGCGGTTTAGCACGGGGAAAGTTTTTTCGAGGGGGAATCTGCTTAAGCTTTGATATGCTTAATATCGTCTCCAGTCAGCTCAAAAGCCTGTCCAAAGCCTTTCACATAAGTACCTGAAACCGCAGTTAGTCTGAATAGATGAAAGTCGGGTAGAGAGCGAAGCAGCTTCACTGTATTTCCATGACGTTTTTCAAAGCCATCAAGAATATTGTTCCATTCAGGGTCTTCTTGCTTGAGTTCTTCTGCTTTGCACTTAAGGTTTAGTCGCTTGCGGGCAAAAACGTTTTTGCTCTTGTCTTCATCTTCAATGATCAAAATAGAGAGACTGGGGTGAGCAAGTAAATTGTGCGTGTGTGTCGCAAGCTGACTGATAAAAATGTAGTAAGCTGAGCCCGTTTTCAGAAAGGGGGTATAGCTGATGCACGGCTCTTTATCTTTTCCAAGTGTTGCTAATTGGAGTGTCTGAATTTGCTCGTTGAGTTCAGCGATTTCAGTTTGAATTTGCTCTGTACTGATTACAGGGTTCTTTGCCATGGTGTTTACTTTTCTAGCTGTTTTATCGCGCCTTGCATCATTGCTGAGTTAAGCACTTGTGTGCCCCGCTTAGAACGATTTGCCTCAAGAATCAGTGCAGCGGCAACATCGTGAGCTTGAATCGCTTTTAAATTGCCAGGGAGTATGCCCATAAATACTTCACCTAGCTTTTCAGCTGGACGAAATTCACCTCTGTCGCCGAGTAATAGGCTAGGCCTAGCAAGTGCTATATGAGGATAATTGAGCTCAAGTAGCTGATGTTCCAGTTCGCCTTTCATTTGCATATAGTAGGAGAACGCTTTCACCTTGGCACCATGCGCAGAGACAAGGCCATAATAGCGAGCGCCGTTCTGAAGACCTAGCCGTGCAACATTCAAAGGAAAGGTGACATCTATTTCGTAGTAAGCTTCTTTATTTGGCGTTTTACGAGTAGTAGAACCCAGGGCGCAAAATATATCGTCTACTTTTTTGGGTTCGGGAGCGCTGAGCTCACGGTAGTTGACTGGCCATTGTTCAACCTTAGGCAGCTTGGCCCAAGAGGCACTTGAAGGTGAGCGGACGAAAGCAACAACACGTTCATAAGCGGGATGTTGATTGAGCAAAGAAACCAAATGACTACCGATTAGTCCGTTTGCGCCAGCAACCCATGCTGTTTTCCCCATGAACTTCTCCATTTACGTATCACTTGCTTGAGCTTGAAACAAAAAAGGCTTTGAAACAGTGCTTCAAAGCCTTCTAGTAATTTATGATTGAAATTAACGGCCAGACCAGTTTGGCGGACGTTTTTCAAGGAAGGCACGTAAGCCTTCTTTTTTGTCGGCTGTTTCGATCAAGGCTGCTTGAGCAAACTTTTCCATAGCCAAGCCAGAGTGTTGTCCTGCCTCAAGGCCATAGTTGACCATCGACTTCATAAACTGAGGAACGAGTGGCGCAAACGCGGCAATTTGACCTGCCATTTTATGTAGCGTCGGCATAAGATCTTCTGGCTCAAGCAAACGGGTAATTAAGCCTATTTGATAAGCGCGGTCAGAATCAATGGTTTCACCCATTAATAACATTTCCATGCCCCAAGCTTTACCAACAATACGTGGTAAACGCTGAGTTGCACCACCACCAGGAATAATACCTAGCTTGCCTTCAGGTGTTGCATATTTGGAGTTAGTCGTACCGATACGAATATCGCAACCCAGTGCCAGCTCCAAGCCACCGCCCATACAGATACCATTGATGGCGGCGATAGATACTTTCTCACTACGCTCACAGCGTTCAGCAAAACCTTGAACAATCGGTTCAAGTGCTTTCTTAATATCTCGGTGTTCTACTTCGTTAAGGTCTGAACCTGAAGCAAAGGCTTTCTCGCCCGCACCGGTTAAACCGATAACGCGAACCTGAGGGTCGGCTTCAGCTTCAGCAAAAGCGTTATGAAGGTCATCCAGCGTCGCTAACGACACCGCGTTATGCTTTGTTGGTCTGTTAAGGGTGATTAATCCCAGAGGACCAATTACTTCATAAAGTATATTTTCGTACGCCATTGCCACAAAATCTCAAAACAAATTAGTTTACATACAGCATGTTAACAGAAGTTTGTATCCCGACACCGAGGCGATTGGCCTAATGCTCTGTTAACACTTTAATCTAAGGGGTAAGCAAGTTACATAATGGTGACGCGCCCGTCAACCTATTATGGGCGATATGCGCTATTTGAATGGCCATATCGTCTTCTTTATAAATCAATTTATTTGCCAGATAGGGGGCGCTATCTTTACAATACGCCCACATTTATATCGACGTATTATTTCGCTAGGAAAAAATAATGACTCAAACATACAAGATTGCGGTTCTCGCAGGTGACGGCATTGGCCCAGAAATTACAGAGCAGGCTTTGCGTGTATTAAAGCTAATTGAAGAAAAACGTGATGTTGTTTTTGATTGCATCGACGGCCCATTCGGAGCCAGTGCTTACTTCTCACATGGTAAGTCTTTCCCTCAGGAAACGATTGATCTATGTGATACAGCGGATGCAATTCTTAAAGGCCCAATCGGCTTGAGCCATGAAGAGTCTGAGAAGATTCCTGTAGAAGAGCGTCCTGAGCGTGGTGCTTTATTACCAATGCGTCGTCGTTTGAATACCTATGCAAACTTTCGCCCGATTTCTTTGCCAGCAGGTATGGCTCATTTCTCACCACTTAAAAAAGAAGTAGTGGGCAATGGTATCGACATCATGTTGATTCGTGAATTGATCGGTGGTCTTTACTTCGGTGGAAAAGAAAGTGGTAAGACTGAAGATGGCCTTCGCTATGTAAAAGAAACCTTGGATTACGATGAAAGCCAGATCCGACAGATTTTGGAAGTTGCTTTTAAAGAATCTATGAAGCGTAAGAAAGTTCTTCACAATATTCACAAGAGTAATGTATTGATCTCTTCTGTACTTTGGAACGAAGTGCTTGAAGAAGTTGCTAAAGATTACCCTGAAGTAGAAGTCATTCACATGTTGGTTGATGCAGCTGCGACTCACCTATGTTTGAACCCAGGTCAGTTTGATGTCATGGTCATGGAAAACATGTTCGGTGATATCTTGAGTGACCAGGGTGGCGGTATTCTTGGTTCTCTAGGTCTAATGCCATCAGCATGTATGGGGCCTGAGAAAGCATACTACGAACCTTCTCACGGTTCTGCACCAGATATTGCTGGCCAAAACAAAGCTAACCCATACTCAATGATTGGTTCTGTTGCATTGATGCTGGACATGAGTTTTGGTTTGGAAGAAGAAGCGAAAGCGGTTTGGACTGCTATGCAGAGCGTCTTCGAAGCAGGCTTCTCTACAAGTGACTTGTCTAAGCCTGGTCAGGGCATCGAGATTCTAAGCACAACAGAGTTTGCTGATAAGGTAATGGCTAAGTTGGAAGAATTGCTATAAACCAGCAAAGAAATTAAAAAAGGGGAGCCATAGCGGTTCCCCTTTTTTGTTCTTGTAGGCAGAGCCTTCCACGGCTCGCTGACGGGGTAGCACGGGGCAGGCTCTACTTGGGAAACAACTCAACAATCTCCGCACTTTCCGCAGGCTTGCTGCTTTGCTCCTGTAAATACTTTCGTGGGTTTGCCAATGCCAGTTGTAGTTCCACAAACGAATCATGCATCATTTCTGAAAGTCTCATACAGGACGATAATGGGCTTCTGGCACCTTGCCTGGCCATATTTATCCTGAACTGCACTCCTTTCAAACGGCGCTGAAGTTCAATAGGTGCTTGCTCGATTGCTTGTTGATAGAGCTCTTCACGGTAACGCTCAAATGCTTCTGGCTTGTTCGAAGCTAAGTATCTTAGTTTATCAAAATCGATCGGGACGATACGAGAGTCCTGATTACCTAAGTGAGAAGACTCCGCTTCTTTAAAGTTTGATCCATCGTGCACGGTAACGACCTCTTACTGTTACAAAGTGTTAGCGATATTTTATCGGTGCGATCAAAAACTGTACAGCTAGAAGGTGTGGGCAGGTCCACGAATTTACAAGATCTCTGCAAAATTTTGTGAAATCACTTAGATAATAGCGGTGATGATTTTGATGCCAGTTTTTCAAGCACTATAAAGTGATTATTCGTCTAAGTTGTGCGCAAGCTTCGTATGATAAAAATGTGGCTTTGTAAATCTTATAGTCAATGTTTCAAGTGAGTTAACATTTGGCTTTATTACTTCAAGACTTCTGCAATAATACTGGCAATATCTATAGTGTTTGTTGAGTGGGGGACGGTGTTACAAGTTAGTATGTCTTTGATCGGTGCTTTAGACATTTCACAGTATGCATCTTCAGAGAAAAGTGCGTGCACACCAATGCATATAGGCTCTTGTAAACCTTCGGCTACAAGCGCTTCGGCAGTACGAATCATGGTCCGACCTGTCGAGATAATATCGTCAATAAGTACGGGGGTTCTTTGTGCAAAGTCTTGAGCATTTGGGCTCGAAACTTCTACGTTCTTATCGCCGAAACGTTGTTTTTCTAGAATTAAGTAGGGGCAGCCAATCATGTCTGCTGCCGCCGCAGCCCATTGCTCACTTTCACTGTCAGGGCCAACCACCAAGGGGGTCTCAATATTTTCTTTAACCCATGAGGCTATTAAAGGGTTAGCTTGCAGAGTGTGTGTTTCCATTGTGTAAATTTCACCCAGTGAATGGTAGCGATGCAGGTGAGGGTCGATGGTGATTAAGCGATCTAAATACTGATTTAACAACTTAGCGTAATAGCGTGAAGTCAGAGCCTCTCCTTCGTGAAACTTAATATCCTGACGCATATAGGGAAGATAAGGACAGACTAAGGTAGTACTGGCTATTCCAAGCTCGCGTAAGGTTTCGCAAAGATAAACCAAGGGTAGAAACTTTGAATTTGGCTGGTGCATATTCGAGACTATAATGGCTTCACGCTGCTGGTAATCGCTATGTACTCTCATGTAAGTTTCACCATCAGGGAACTGGCGGTGTTCCAACTTGGCAGGTTCTGCATTTAACTCCGTAGATAGCGCAGCGAATAGCTCAGGTGCAGCGTAGAGGTCAAAAATTAAAGGTTTCATAGAGTTTCTTCCTCAATTCGAATAGCATCAGGGTGAGCGCTTAGAAAGTCGATCGCATATTCAAGTTCACCTTTTGTTTCTGCGTGCAGTTCAAAAAGTGGTGTACCAATATCGACTATATCCCCTAAATGGGTCTTAAAGAGTATACCGGCGGCAGCTGCAGAGGGCGCGCCAGCGAGTTTAGCCAGTTTACTGATAAAGCGGTTATTGATGTAACAAACTATACCCTGTTTATCCGAGAATACCTCATGACGATAGGGGGCCTTGGGTGGTTCCCTCATACCTCCCTGCGCCTCACATATAGCTTGGAATTTTGTCCAGGCTTTGCCTGAATCCAGAATTTCTGTGGCCCTATCAAGGCAGTGATTCGGCTCTGCCGCATCGCCCATTTCCAAAATCTTTGCAGCAATCAGTAGTGCTCTCTGTCTTAGGTCTTGAGGTGCTAGCGGGCTATTTTGTAGTACGGTTAAAATATCTTGCGCTTCCAAGGCAGGGCCGATGCCGAAACCCACGGGTTGTTGGCCATCTGTCATTAGGCAGGATATTTTTAATCCTAAGGCTTCACTGCTTCGTTCTAGCTGTGTCGATAGTTTTGTCGCGTAGTCCATATCGCGAACTTTGGCGGTAATGCCAACCGGCAAATCGATTAAGGCATGTGTTGACCCGGCAGCCACTTTTTTGGATATCACCGATGCGACCAATTGGCCTTCGCTATCAAGGTCGAGTGCACGTTCGACACGAATCAGAATATCATCTGCCGGGCTAAGGCTAACTGAGCCTCCCCAGGCAATACAGCCGCCTTCTTGTTCAACTACTGATCTCATTTGCTCAATGCTCAAGGTCACGGGAGCAAGAGTTTCCATGGTGTCGGCGGTACCGGCAGGTGAGGTAATACCGCGTGAGGAAGTTTTCGGCATGATCAAACCGGCAGCACTTACAATAGCGACGACGATGGGTGTCGTTCTATTGCCAGGTAAGCCTCCAACACAGTGCTTATCCATCACCTTTTCACTGCCCCACTCGAGTTGACTACCTGCATCGACCATGGCCTTGGTAAGGGAAATAATTTCGTCGGTATTGAGTCGGTTTCCTGCACAAGCGGTGACAAAGGCGGCTAGCTGAATGTCAGAATAGTAGCCTCTCGTGATATCGTGAATAATATGCTTGCTAGAGTAGTCGTTAAAACTATTACCGTAGACTTTGCCGCGAACTGCGCTCATCGAATCGGCCGGTTTTGCATGGGAAAAGTAAGCCCGTTCGCCTTCATCGGCACTCAGTAATTTCCATGCCGACTCGGACAGGCCAACCTCCTGACGAGACAAGTCTCCATTAGTCACCATATTTACTGTTGCAATAATGCTGTTCTTTTCAGTGGTGATACGCACACGACTTTGGGCATAAAATCCCTCAGAGCGACAGACGTGGCAATTTTTATGCATATAAATGACAGGCTCTTGATGCGTGTCGATATGCATTCGTTTTAATTGCAGGAAGTTAAGTTCCTGTTGGGCAGTTTTGTTGGGCTCACTGGTGCGGCTCATTGCGTTACCTGATTTTTCTTATACGAATATTCATAAAATAACATGAAATTATTCATGGGCGTCAATAATTGATGTCGTGACTTGATATCGGTCGGTTCATGGAGCGTTTTAACACTATATTATTGTAGCCAGAGTCTTCTACTGTTAACTGGCCGTGAGGTTCGGGGAAGGTTCATGTGAGGAGTGGAACTCCTTGCCTAGCTTAACTGAGTGATGGCTTCCTCAAAACATATATACATTTTAGGCCTTGATTTTGTATGCTTGGAATAACGAGTCTAAGGATAAGAGCATGTTAAAAATAAAATTTATCGGTGGTGCTGGTACAGTTACAGGTTCCAAATACCTTCTGACTATAAACGACAAGAAAGTCCTGGTTGACTGCGGTATGTTTCAAGGGGTAAAAAACCTACGAGACAAGAACTGGCAACCGTTTCCGATCGATGCCTCAAGTCTCGACGTTATCTTACTGACTCATGGGCATGTAGATCATAGTGGTTATATTCCTGCTCTTAAGAAGGCCGGATTCAAGGGTGTAATCTATTGTAGTAGTGGTACCTTAGACCTGTGTGGTGTGCTTCTACCTGACGCCGGTTTCCTTCAGGAAGAAGATGCTCGCTACGCAAATCGAAAAAGATTCTCTAAGCACTCTCCTGCGTTGCCTCTTTATACGGAAGAGGATGCGAACGCATCGCTGGAATTATTTGAACCTGTCTCGATGAATAAGGAAATAGAGATCCTTAAAGGGGTGCAGGTTGAATTCAAGCCGGTTGGGCATATCCTGGGTGCCGCCTCTATTCGACTTAGCGCCTTGGGAAGAAGCATAACCTTTAGTGGAGACGTTGGTCGCTCTGATGACTTGGTAATGAAAGCGCCTCAAAAGCTAAGTGAAACAGATTACTTGGTGGTAGAGTCGACTTATGGTGATCGACTACATGAAGATATCGATGCCTTTGCATTCTTTGAAGAAATCATCAATAAAACCAGTAAGCGCGGTGGCATTGTCTTGATGCCTTCCTTTGCGGTTGGCCGTACGCAAATTAATCTTCATATTCTTCAAGAGCTTAAGAAACAGGGGCGAATACCTGACTTACCCATATTTCTCAATAGCCCCATGGCGATTACGGCGACCGAGATCTATTGTCGGCACAATAAAGAGCACAAGCTTAGTGCCAGCCAGTGTGCTGAAATAGACCATGGAACTCATTTTGTACGCACCGCTGAAGAGTCTATCGCACTTAATGGCAGTTCTTATCCTTCAGTAATCATCTCTGCCAGCGGTATGGCAAGTGGTGGCAGAGTTTTACACCACTTAAAAAATCTCTTACCGCATCATCAGCACAGTATCGTTTTTATCGGATTTCAGGCACCTGGAACGCGAGGTGATACCCTGGTCAGTGGTGCTGCTGAAGTCAAAATACACGGCCAGTACTACCCTGTGAAAGCGGAGGTTTATCATAGTGGTAGCCTGTCTGCCCACGGCGACTATCAAGAAATTATTGACTGGTTGCGTGCGTCAAAGATCTCCCCCAAGCAAGTGTTCGTTACCCATGGTGAGCGTAGTGCCTCTGACTCAATGCGTATGAAGATAAAAGAGCAGTTGGGTTTGAAAGCTTGTGTACCGGAGCCTGGTCAGGAATTTGAACTGAATTAGTAAATAGTCTCGGTCAATAATTAAGGTTGGATATGGAGCAATTTCAGTTACTAGAGTTTATTTCAGGAATCGGGGTATTTCTATTTGGTATTGATCAACTAGAGAAGGCCTTGAAGGCTTTAAGCAGTCGTTCCTTGAAAGTCATGCTGCGCAAGCATACAACTCATCCTTTAAAGTCGATACTAGGTGGGACGGTCGCAACAGCCATTCTGCAGAGCAGTTCGGTTGTTGGCTTAATGACGCTGGCCTTTGTCGGGGCCGGTATTCTCGATATGCGCAATGCGCTGGGGATCATTCTAGGGTCTAATCTGGGAACAACGTTTACCGGCTGGATCGTTGCAACCTTGGGCTTTAAGCTCAGTTTGTCTGCTTTCTATCTACCGATGCTGGGTCTGGGGTGTTTAGGTTTAGTTAGCTTTGGTGATGATAAAAAGCTCCGTCACATGAGTCGCCTATTAATGGGCTTAGGGCTGTTGCTGATGGGCTTGGTGCTGATGAAAGATAGCATTGAGGCTTTTTCGCAAAGCTTCGATGTCTCTATATTCAAAGAGTATGGAATTTTTGTTTTTTTTCTAGTGGGCGTTATCTTCACGGCCATCATTCAATCCAGCTCCGCGACAATGATGATCACCTTGAGTGCACTTAATGCTCAAATAATTGGATTAGATCAAGCGGCGGCATTAGTGATCGGTGCAGACCTAGGAACCACCGGCACTGTTATGCTCGGTGCCTTAAAAGGAACGCCAATTAAAAGGCAGGTGGCAGCAGCGCACTTCTTTTTCAACCTGATCACCGATTTATTGGCACTCCTATGTTTGCCTTTGCTGTTGAAAATTATCAATGATGTCTACCAAGTCGAAGACCCTTTACTTGGTTTGGTCGCCTTCCACAGTACCTTTAATGTAATTGGTATTTGCCTCTTTATTCCCTTTTTGGGGGCATTTGCACGCATGCTGGAAAGGCTCTTCAAAGAAGATACCAGTGCCATTAATTGCCATATCAAGTCAATTCCAGAAGGTGAAGTGGAAGAATCCCTCTTGGCCCTGGAGTCAGAGTCAATTCATCTATTTAGCCGTGTATTGGTGTTAAATCTGGCCTGTTTTAATATTAATACCCTTAATATTAAACAAAGTAAATTGATTGGCTCAGAGCCGGAGAATGCAGGGTATTTGAATGATACGGATCAGTTTGATGATGGCTATGAAGATATTAAACAGCTAGAAGGTGAGGTCGTAGAGTTTGCTTATCGTGTGCAGAAAGGGCGCGTTGAAACAGATCAATCTGAGCGTATTGAGCAGATATTGGAAGCAATTCGAAATGCCACCTATGCCGCCAAGGAGGTTAAAGATATTCGTCATGATCTAAGCTATCTCAGACAGTCTGATAACCTCTTTATTTATAATACCTATCAACAAATTATTGCTCAGGTAGAGGCTTTTTATTCCGGGGTGAGTGACTTATTTAACCATCGCAATGAGGTGGTTTTGTTAGAAATGTACACGGAGCTTAAACGTAATACTGATGAGCATAAACAAGTCGTAACCCAAGCGATATATTCCGATAGTCAGGAACACAAATTGACGGAGCAGGATCTATCAACCATGTTGAATACAGTGGGTGAGGTGAGCTTATCGCAAACTTTGTTACTAAGAGCGATGCAAAGCTATTTGTTCTCGGAAGCCTCTAGTCGTAACTTGGCATCGGCTGTTTAGAAAGGTGAGTCTATGAAGCTGGTTTTTATACATGGCTCGGGTATGAATAGTGTGGTTTGGGAGCAGCAGCTTGTGCATTTCAGCCACTCGGAAGCGGTTGATTTACCGGGACATCCTAATGGCCCAAAGCTTAAAACTATGGAAGACTATGTACAGTCTGTTGGCACTTATCTCGATACGCTAGACGATGTCATACTGGTCGGGCACTCCTTAGGTAGTGCCGTGGTACTGGCTTTGGCAGCGCAAGGGCACCGCTCGCTCAAAGGGATGGTTCTAATCGGTGCAGGTGCTCGTTTAAAAGTTCTGCCAACTTTATTAGATAAACTTACTGACCTGTTCGCTAAAGGGGACGACAGGATTCCCGAGTCTGTGCTGGCAATGAATCATAGAATTGATGAGCCGCTACGCAGTAAAATTAATGCCGCAATGCAGGAAAATGGAGCAGGTGTTTTACTAAGAGACTTGCAAGCATGCAATGGCTTTGATCTGATGAACGAGCTAGCGAGTATCGACTTGCCTAGCTTAATCATAGTGGGTGATCAGGATATTATGACCCCGCCCAAATACGCTGACTACCTCAAGAAGGCTTTAGCTAATGCAAGTCTGGCTCTTATACCGGGTGGCAGTCATATGGTATTTGCCGAGCAAGCAGATGAGGTGAATGCCAGAATAGATAGCTTCATCAATACACTCTAATCATACCCGTAAACAGAGGGTTTCACCCCTCGCTAGAATCTGCCACCGTGCTAAACCGCTAGCGAGGCTCGGAGGCCTCTGCCCACGAATAATAGAAATTGCTACCTCATAGAATATTACCATTTTGCGGTTTGCTTCCTTTTGCAGGGTGTAGCTGATGTTATAGAATTCTCCGCTCAGAAGAGAATAATAGGTAGTCACGAAATGGAAGCTTATCTGCAGGCTTGCCCCTATATCGATTGGCGGCACGAAGCCGTGCAACGTCAGGCAAGTTTGTTAGCGCAAGGAAGGCAAGATTGCTACGTAATCGCCCAAAGGTGTTTTGGGTTTGTGCGTGATGAAATAAAACACAGTTGGGATTACCGGTTGAATCCGGTGACGGTTTCAGCTTCTCAGGTGCTTGAACACGGAACAGGTTTTTGTTACGCAAAAAGCCACTTATTGGCTGCTTTACTTAGAGCGAATCAAATTCCGACTGCGATATGCTATCAACGTGTACGTCTCGATGACACCCCTAGCTTTTGTTTGCATGCACTAAACGCTGTGCATCTGCCTGACTATGGTTGGTACCGTATCGATGCACGTGGGAATACCCCTGAAATCGACGCTCAATTCACGCCTCCAGTTGAAAAACTGGCAATTGAGCGATATGGTTTGGGAGAGTTTTTTCTCGAAGGGCTCTATGAAGCGCCCTTATCATCTGTGACCAAGCTACTTGAGAGCTGTGAAACGATAGAGCAAGTAGCTCAGCGTTTAAGTGAAACTGATACTTTGGGCCATCAAAGCAATGAATAAAATGCCATTCTCTCTTCAGGTGACTATATTTCTTGTCACATTCTCGCTATTAGCTATTTATATGGTTGGCGGCTTAGAAACCGAAGATGGTAAAACTCTCTTGGTGATCGTACTTATTGGTGGCTTGATCTCCACACTCCGAGCAGCCTACCTAAGAAATAAGCAAATTAAGAAAGCGATAGCGCGTCAAAAAGAGCTGTCTTGAGCTTAACTCATCAGCTTTGCTTTTTTCGTCGCACTAACTGGCTCAATAAGGCTCTAAGCTTCGCGGGTTTAAGCGGTTTGCTTAAAAAGTTGAAGCCTTGCCCTTTCGCTATACTCGCCAACTCTGGTTCGGAGGCGGCTGAAATGATGCAGACGGGAACGTCTTGCCCCCATATCTCTAATAGCTCATTCGCTAATTTGATACCGTTTGAATACTTGTCTTCGCCTTCATCATGCGTCAGCTGGTAGTCCATGAGTAGCACGTCAGGTACAAAGTGTTTGGTACTATCATCGAGAATACTTTCGGCACTGTTGTAAGACAGCATCTTGCAGTTCCATTTGTTGAGCAGTGCTTCGGTAGCTTTAAGGTTTTCCTGTTGGTCATCAACATAAATGACATTTAAACCTTCGATATCGCTTTCATTAGCGATCTCTTGCGGAGCCTCGATGATTTTGGGTAAGTGGCTTTGAGGTAAGGATATAGAGAAACAGCTGCCCTTCCTTAGTTTTGAATCGAGAGAAATGGGGTGTTGAAGTAGTTCTGCTAAACGCTCTGCAACAGCCAGCCCTAGGCCTAAACCGGCAATACTCTTTTGAGTCGGGGCTCGATAGAAGTCTGAAAAAATACGCGCCTGGTCGGTTTCCGCGATGCCTGAGCCAGTATCATAGACGCATACTCTCACGCGTTCACCTTCGCGACGGCAGCCGACCAAGATCTTACCGCTTTCGGTATATTTAACAGCATTAGAAAAGAAGTTTTGCAGGATTCGTCGCAGATATTTTTTATCGGACTCTACCACCAGTGAACTGGGTACGAAATGTAGTTCAACCTCGTCCTTAACCAATACTTTAAATTCATTTACCAGGGGTTGAAGGATATCGTCTAATTTGAATCGGCTGAGTTGTGGCGACAGGGAGCCGGTATCCAGTCGTGCTATTTCGAGTAGTGAGGAAATGATACTTTCGGCGCTTAGAATCGCATCCCGAATTTGCACGATAGTGCTCATGTCTCGACGGTCTT
>NZ_LWGJ01001815.1:0-1642 GCF_001635845.1 Oleiphilus sp. HI0132
TTTTGGCTGTATCTAGAGTAAACGTTTACGTAATTATCTTGATGCTTACGCTCTTTTTGGCCATCAAAAAGCCCCGTGCATAGGTATATCAGGTCGGTATCTAGAATTTCACACAGAGCAATCAGCTTATTAATGTCTGTTGGAACAGAATTTGTTTTAGTCGGGTTCTCCCAATCGATATAGACCCGTCGTGAAACGCCCATCGCCTCAGCAAGTTCTTGCTGCTTTAATGGTGTGCCTCTTTTTAGACCGTAGGCATTCCTTAGTTCTTTTAATCTTCGGGCAAAATGNGCTTTTATGAGTGGGAATTTAGTTTCGTGAAGCATTTTAGGGTACCGAGATTAACAATTCGTAACATTTTTGTTTACAGTGTAATGTGAGCTCTGGTTCACTTTTGTTGACTGATGAAAAAATTAAAGTGCTATATATTGCACAATGATCTAATTTTGTTTTTGACGCAAGCTTTGTTTTGAGGCGCGATAAATTTGGTGGAAGAGGCTTGAACTAATGTGGGGCAGTTCTTCGGAAAGCAGGGTGCTGTATAGGCGTATATGCTGATTGATATATAAGCCCAATTAAGTTCAGTGGGCTTATATATCAATTTAGGAGTCAGCTTGATTTAACGTTTTTTAAGGCGTGATAGAAGGCGGCGAGAATTTCTTTTGTTCGGTGTATTGTTTGAATCAAGGCCTGCTTGGTTTTTACTTATGTGTGCTTTTTTTTGCTTTTCGATAGCGCTCATGGACTCAGGTTCATTTGTTTTTTGAGGAGGTTTGGAAACCGGCTTCCTTGCTTTTACTGCTTTGCTTGAATTAGCTTTTCTGATTATCTTTTGTTTTCTTATCTCGGCTTCGATCAGTGCGATATCTTTTAGAAGAGCTTTTTCATGATCAGGTGTCTTTCGTTTAGTGACTCTTTTTTTTACTTTGGGTTCTTTATCGGTTAGTAATTTACTTACCCACTTCTCATCAAACTCAGGGGGAAATTGCTCCTCAAGATGGGCTGCAATCTTTTTGTTGAGTGTTGACATATCCGTTCTCCTGTCATTGTTCAGCCTCGACTCGCTCGTAAGGTACCGGAAATGTATATGGCGTCCTATAGGCGAGCGAATGCAGTGGGAGGCTGATAGTCCCTAGAAAATTACGTATGATGCTGAAGGATTGTATCGCGGAGTATATGGTGGCCAAGGTTTCTAGCAAGGTCGCATAGAGGGTTGGCTTTCACGTCCGTGTTGTAGTTTTAGTAGTATCGATGGCTTCCAAGCGCGAGGGATAATAGGCGCATCTTAACAGGGGGTCAATAGTGCAATCGTGATTCTTTCATAGTGTTAAGTTTATAGAAAAAAGCTGAGCGATAAATTAATTACTCTTTCGTGATACTTTCGTGAGGAATGTAGCTGAGCCTATGCGTAACAATGTTTCCACCAAAACAACATAAATGTTTTCCGGAGGAAACTGACATGAAAAAAACTCACTCAAGTATCAAAAAAATTGCGCTGGGGCTTTTACTTCCAGCTTTTAGTGCTCCTTTTGTGCAAGCCGCAGAAGTGGATGTCACTATCGAAAACCTGACCAGAGGAATATTCTTTACGCCCTTGGCTGTTACAGCTCACCCTGAAGGTTCGTCGTTATTTGAACTTGGA
>NZ_LWGJ01001816.1:0-608 GCF_001635845.1 Oleiphilus sp. HI0132
ATTGGGCAAATAAACGAATGAGTTCAAATTCGTCATCACTAAAGGGTCTGGCATGTGCTTCAGGACCAGAAAAGTTTAGCGTACCAAAGCGTTCACCTGACACGATTAGCGGCACACCAATATAACTTTCCAGGCCAAAAGCCTCGTAGCAAGGATGCGTATTAATGCAGCTTTTCTCTACATGATCAAAGCCTGTTGGTCCATTGGCATTAAGGGTGTGGATACAGTAAGTAATGCCCAGTTCAAATTCATCACCAGGTTTTACTTCACCATTCGGAGTGTCGGAATACTTAACGACATATCGCTGATTATGAATATGACTGACCAAAGCCAAAGGTAACTCGAAAGTCTGCTTTCCCAAGGCCAAAACTCGCTGGATTTTTTCTTCAACTGATAATTCACTGTCGGCAGTAATGAGGTGCAAACGACGAAGTGTATTAATTGCTTTGTTGTTTTCCGTCAGGTCATTCATAAAGACGAAAAAGCCAACAACATTACCTTCTCTAATTTGCGGAAGGTAGGTTGCTTGTCTGTAGATCATGCCGGTTCTAAGGTCTAGCTCAATGTCTTTATCTAATCGAACTTCTTCCCCGCTAAGCACTCTTGCC
>NZ_LWGJ01001817.1:0-1528 GCF_001635845.1 Oleiphilus sp. HI0132
TACTTTTACCAACACCGCTACCTGCAAACAAGCCTATTCGCTGACCAACGCCGACAGCCAAGAGACTGTTTATGGCTTTAATCCCGACATCCAAGGACTCACGAATTGGCGCTCTGGCAAGCGGGTTAATCACCGCACCATTAAAAGGTATACGGGTTTCAGCTTCTAATGGACCGTGGTCATCCAATACGTTTCCGGCACCGTCAAGCACACGCCCAAGCAAGCCCCACCCTACAGCGACTTCACCAATGGAGTCAGCTGGCGTAACCAGGGCACCCGGCTTCAAACCATCCGCAGCAACAAGTGGCATCAAAAATGTACGATCATCCTCAAAGCCGACCACTTCAGCCTCGATCAAGTCACCCGAAACAGAATGAATAAGGCAACGATCACCAACAACACTTTGGCAACCAACAGCCTCTAAGGTAAGACCGACCATGCGCGTCAAGCGCCCGCTAAATTGTGGTGCCACCTGCGTCGGAACAGAATCAGCCAGTACACCAAGATTCGCAGCTATATTACTAGCAGTGTTGATTTCAAGCAGATCACTCATCTTCAGGGCCAGGTGTTAGTTGTTCATCTAATTCCCCAGAAGTACTGGTGTCCTCGGTATCCTCGGTGCCCGGCAACTCGGAATCTTGTATTTCATGATCAAGCTTGCGCAGTTCATCATCGCCTGTTTCAGGTTCCTCTTTCAAGGTGTCAGCCGAATAGTCACTCAGACTATCAATCGTCACTGGCACTTCTTGAGTACCTGAAGCTGTATTATTGACAGCGGTATCCAGCATACTCTGAACAGCTTTTTGAAATCGTTTTTCAACGGTATAGTCAATCACCTGAGCTGAAGTCTTCAGTAAGAAGCCACCAGCTATAACACTTGGATCTTTCACTAGCTCAATACCAGAACCTAAAGCCTCTAGTGCTTTTGAAACAGTTTCATAATCCTGCTCATTGACCTTTAACATTGCCCCTGAGTCCAGCGCTGGCAAACCTTCCATGACTCGAGACAAAGCCAGTGTAAGGCTTGCACTATCAATATTGAGCTCTCGGTGAATCACTGCTCTGGAAAGCGCAACCGCAACATTTAACATCGCCTCTTCAACGACTTGCTGTTGCTGCTGAATGGGGTTAACCAACTGGTTCATTAGGGCATCTAGCTGTGACAATTTTTCGGCAATTTCACCCTGGCCTTGGGCAACCCCTTGTTCGTAACCTTCACTTTTACCGGCCTCCAAACCTTCTGCATGACCCGCAGCACGACCGTCCTCTGAACCTTTAGCGAAACCATCTCGATGGCCTTCTTCAAAGCCGGAGTCATATGCCTGCTTAGTTATTGATTCAATTTGCTGTGCAGTCGGTGGTTTGACTTTCTCCTTTCTGGCGTTTTCTGCCTGACTAGCCGAACGACCGGGATCGCCAATATTCGGCAGCTCCCAGCGTTCGTAGGCGCTCAGTTCACCTAAAGGGACACGCTTGTTTTTGTCACTCATGCTATATCATCGCTTCGCCAGATCCGCCCAGCGCAATT
>NZ_LWGJ01001818.1:0-851 GCF_001635845.1 Oleiphilus sp. HI0132
ATCAGGGTCATCATCGCTACCCCCGTAAATGACAACAACGGGAGATGAATGCAAAGGGTCGGCTAAACGGTGGCGAGTATCAGTTTGACTACCATCACCATCCGAGTCAAATACATCTAGGTCGCGAACCCAGTTGAGTAGCTGTTGACGTTCTGCATCAGTGGCTGAGCTGATATTTAGCATGTCTTTGGTTATGGCTGTATTGTCAGAAGATATTTTGTTCTCAGCGCTTGTTAGGTTTTTGGAACCGCCCAAATAAGTGAACATATTGCGGTCGGCTTCGTTATTGGGCAAGTTTTCTGCTGCACCCCCGAGTTGAATATCGTTTGCATCGATCTCTTTTGACCACCAGCTCCATGCACCGGGGTCGGTTTCTGTATTGCTACGACCTTTAAAAAAACCTGTTTCTTCATCAATCGCGGCGCGATCTTTTAGGTCATAGACAATACCGTCAGAACCCAGCCGGTAGCGTTTCAAGTTCCCTGTCCAGCGTGGGCCGCTTTCAGGTTTGAATACCGAGAAATATAACTCATCACGATGGTTAAGGCGGTTAAAGGTGTTCACAGCGACGCCAGGAGAAACAAAGGAGGTGCTAATATCCTTAAGGCTAGAGAAAATCTGCTTAATCGCACTTTCTAACTCGGTGGTATCGTTGGCAGTATAATACTTACCGCCACCACCGGCGTGTGAGTCGGTACCTTCTGCGGTACGACGTAATAGATCATCGTCCAGCTCAAAACCAATCGTATAGGTCGTCACTGTTTGTTCGCCGTCGTACTCGTTGCTAATATCGTTTTCGTTCATATAACGAGATATTTCATCTAGGCAGTTGCCGGAACATGAGCCAACAG
>NZ_LWGJ01001819.1:0-745 GCF_001635845.1 Oleiphilus sp. HI0132
AATTCAGTGACGCACGACAGTGAAAGAAGACGTTATTTTAGAGTGACGGACCTTGTTGGTCTTCGTTATCGCTTTCTTTCGGAGGGTGAAACTGATTTGGCGGTGCAAGCTCAACCGACTTCTCTGAAGTCTCTGCTGTCACAGATAGAGCACCAGATAGCAACAGATCTGACAGTACTGAAGAATTCCCAACCTGAAATTCATAATATTCTTGATCTTTTTAACCAGAAAATAAATTTGGCTTTTGGCCACGGTCTTGCCTCTGGCCAAGAAGAGGGTCTCGAGCAGTCTACTTCTGCTTGTCAGGTTAATTTGAGTGCTTGTGGAATCGCTTTCCCGCTTGAAGAAAGTGCTGCTTTGAATCAGCATGTTCATATAGAACTAACGCTATACCCCAGTAATACTCGATTGCAGCTCTTAGCAGCTGTTATTGCTTGTGATGCATTGGATGAGAGCATTGATGGCAAGCCCTGGCTTGCGCGCGCTGACTTCGTTAATGTCACCGAAATTGATCAGGAAACATTGGTTCAGCATGTCATTAAGCGCCAGGTTCAACAGCTAAAAGGTAATCGATCTGAAGATGACGGTAGCTTGCAATGAGCTAGAGTCTGTCGAGCTCTAGCTTAAAAAGTTATGTTTGTTATGTTGTCGTTAAATTTGCTGCTACCCTTCTGATACTGACGTTCAAGAAAGAAAGCTTTATTGATCTGCTCGTTCTTAGCCGTACCTAAAGTTTCTTTATCAA
>NZ_LWGJ01001820.1:0-1453 GCF_001635845.1 Oleiphilus sp. HI0132
GTTCAGATGTTTGGTCTGTTCGTGTTAGTGGGAATTGGAGGGTGACGTTCCGTTTCAATGGGGAACATGCAGAAATTGTAAATTACGAAGATTATCACTGAGGTGAAATTATGCTAATGCACAACCCTCCACATCCAGGCGAGATTATTAAAGAGCTTTGTCTTGAGCCTCTCGAGCTAAGTATCACTGCAGCGGCTGAAGCATTAGGCGTTAGTCGAAAAACACTCTCTAGTATTGTTAACGGTAAAGCAGGTATTAGCCCTGAAATGGCGGTGAGGCTTTCGATTGCGTTTAATACATCAGCTGAAAGTTGGTTGAATCAGCAAACACAATATGATTTGTGGCAGGCGGAAGCTAATCGAAGTGAACTCGATGTAAAGCCTTTAATTGCCGCCTAGCATATAAGACGAGTTAGATCTTGTAGACTTATGGGTGTATGTCCTGCCTTAAGTGCCTCTTGCTCTGCGAAAGTTTAGCGGTTCAGAAATACCAAGGAGGCACGTTGGAATAAAAAAATTTAGCAGCTAATGTGTGAATTCATGCACCACAACGATCCATCTCGCATTTTAGTAGGGCAAAAACCCCAACAATAAACTATGCCTTATTATTGCTCCTCACACTCAAACCCGCTAAGACCAGCGTCGTCCGTAGACCTTACAAACAGTAACAATCCTTAGTTACTCTGCGGCATAGTACTTGCTCCTCTGTAATACAAACACTCAAATTCATCGGCATTTCCAAGAGGAGCTTTGTCATGCGAAATATGCCTTGGGCTGAGAAACTAGACAGTACTCCCTTTATCGCCTTACTAACGATCATTACACTAACATCGTGGCTAATACAGCCCTCGTCATATTGGACCGTTTTTCTTATTGCTCTTTCTGGGCTCTCATCTATATTCCTGATCTATAAACGAAACCAGTTTTTTGCACCTCTCAAAGATGTTTCACGCTTACTTCAACAAAACGGTGTACAACACCGAGACCTCCCTCTCCATTCTCGATCTGGACACTCCGTCCTGGAAGCACTACGCCACTATTTACTCAATCAAGAACGCTCTGTTCAGCATAGAGACGGTTACTTTACTGAGTTTAACCATATGGCGAGTGAGTTATCGATCAGCGCTTCAACCTCGGCAAAAAATGCCATGGAACAAAAGCAGGCAATCTCCTCTTCGGCTGCAGCAGTCACTCAACTGAGTGCCAGCGTGAGCGATGTTGCAACGCAAGTTCGAGAAACCCATGCCGACATTGATACTTCACGTAAGCAAATTGCATAAGGGCGTGCCGAAGCGCAAAAAGCCTGCATTGAGATTGAGAAGATGACTGCCTTGTCTGAAGAAAGCGTCAAAATGGTGGATGTCTTGTTTGAGCAGTCAAACAATGTTGCAGCAATGTCTAACATCATTCGGGAAATTGCCGATCAAACCAACCTTCTATCTTTAAATGCTGCA
>NZ_LWGJ01001821.1:0-1034 GCF_001635845.1 Oleiphilus sp. HI0132
CGCGTAGTTGGATAAAGCGCTTATGTACTATTTCCATAAAACCAACATTCACACGCTCTGGAAAGCGTTCATGCGCTTCAATCAATGGTCCTAAATGCGCAACCTGCTGATCACTCAATTCAGGCACCTGCAAAACAGCATGAGGGTTGCCCATAGACACCGCAGAAATCTGCAAGGGTTCACCATCGACATCGATGCTGTAACTATCTGCTGGAGCATCCGCTGTAAATGGAATACTTTCTGGGTCGAATACTGGTTCGCCCATGTCTACAAGGACGCGACCATCATCATTGACCTTTAACTCAATATCGCCTTTTTTTGTTTCGACCCGAATACTATCTTTGTTGCTTAGCTTCTTCTCGCGCACGAAGACTGCGAAACACCTGGCACCGTTACCACACTGCTCAACTTCTGAACCATCGGCATTAAAAATTCGATAGCGAAAATCAACATCAGGCTTGCCAGGTGGTTCGACCAACAAAAGCTGGTCAAAGCCCACACCTAAATTACGATCAGCCATTCGGCGAATTTGTTCAGGACGAAGGTGAACATGATGGCTGATCATATCAACCACCATAAAGTCATTACCCAAACCATGCATTTTGGTAAAGTTCACCACCATATTGTTTTCTCCCGATACCTAAAATACTCTAAATGCCCACTAAGGCATCAAATTCTCAAGCGCTAGTTGATCATCAATTGTTTCACGCTTACGCGCTAATACGACTTGCTCACCATCTACAACCAGCTCTGCCACACGACCTCTGGAGTTGTAGTTCGAGCTCATTGCAAAGCCATAAGCACCTGATGACATTACCGCGAGCAAGTCGCCCGCCTTAATAGCCAAATCACGATCTTTACCCAAGAAGTCGCCCGTCTCACAAATCGGCCCTACCAAATCATAGTGATGACGCTCACAATCAGAACCCGGCTCTTTTTCTACCCGAATAATATTCTGCCATGCGCTGTATAAAGACGGGCGTAGCAGGTCATTCATCGCCGCATCGATAATCGCAAAGTGCTTATCTTCGTTG
>NZ_LWGJ01001822.1:0-1026 GCF_001635845.1 Oleiphilus sp. HI0132
GAGGTAGAATCATCGCTATCTCATCACATAGATCAGTGGAAAAATAATAATCCAGGCTAAATCAACCATGTGCCAGTAACACGCACCTGCCTCCAAACCCGCATATTGCTTAGCAGAATACGCCCCAAAGTAAGACCTGGTTAGTACCCACAGCAAACCAGCCATCCCAAAAAACACATGCAGCAGATGATTGAAGGTCAGGTAGTAATAAACGCTAAAGTAGAGATTAGTTTCGACTCCAATGCCGTTAAGCTCATTAAATTTATACTCCCAAGCTTTCACTAGGCAGTATCCCACTGCGCACGCTAAGGTTAGCCATATCCAACGTCGGCTCTCTTGCGCTTTATCAAGGCGAATCGCTCTTACTGAACGGGCAATAAAGTAACTACTCGTCAGTAAAATAAAGGTATTCAAAATACCGGCGCTGGTATTAAGACTTAAGGGGCCGGTTTTGAATAGCTCCGGGTTATGAACTTTGGCAACGATATAGAGGATAAAGAACAAGCCAAATTCAAATAACTCTGCAAAGACCAGAACCCATATAGCGATATCACCGGGAACATGTTTCCCTGCACTTACTTCCTGCTCAATGCTCATAGGTTTATTTTCGCTAGCGCCCTAGAAATAGGTCATGACCAAGCGTTCAATGGCAGCCAGAGTTTCGGTCTCGTCGGTTAAAGGTTGAGCCAAGCACGATAAACACGCCTCGCGAGCATTCAGCCCTGACTTAATCATCTTGGCGGTATAAATCAGCAGCCTGGTCGATGCCGCTTCTTCCAAGTCATAGTCTTTTAGGCGACGTAAATCCCCACCCAGGCTAACCAGCTTCTTGGCGGTATCTTTGTCGATATTGGATTCCTGACAGATGATTACCGTTTCCCGTTCTGCCAAGGGGTATTCAAACTCCATCGCAACAAAGCGTTGGCGGGTACTTGGCTTCAGCCCCTTCATTACGTTCTGGTAGCCAGGGTTATAAGAGATCACCAACATAAAGTCAGGATGAGCAATAATTTCTTCGCCCGTACG
>NZ_LWGJ01001823.1:0-1007 GCF_001635845.1 Oleiphilus sp. HI0132
ATATATCAAGCATTACGAATAACCTGCCTGCCTATGTCAATTTTACTGCTGAACTCCTGCATAACCCACCACTATTCAACCCTGATACGGCGGTAATAGAAGTACTGGAAAATATCGAAATTACAGACAAGGTTGTTTCCAGCCTAAAAAAGCTTAAACAACGCGGTTTCACGCTAGCACTTGATGACTTTATTATGGATGAACGTTATCAACGCATATTGCCACTGGTAGACATTATTAAACTAGAACTACCTGAAATGGACGATGATGAATTACAGGCAACTATTAAAAACCTTAAGCAGCATGACGTAACTCTTCTGGCGGAAAAGATCGAAACACCTGAGCAATTTAAGCGCTGCCACGAACTTGGCTGCGACCTCTTCCAAGGCTATTTTTTATCCAAGCCCGAGATAATTAAAGGTAAGAAAATCGCTGCAGGAAAAATGACAATAATTAACCTAATTTCTGAAATTCAAGCACCCGAGATTGATATGGATGGCTTAACCTCCATCATTTCCCGAGACCCGGCACTAAGCTTCAAGCTACTCAAGCTTATTAACTCCGCCGCCTTTAAACGAAGCAACACCATAGACTCTATTCACAAGGCTGTCACCTTACTGGGCATAGATAAAATTAAGAGCTGGGCCAGCTTGCTGGCATTAAGCAAGTTGGACGACAAGCCCGAAGCGCTGCACTATATGGCGCTGGTACGTGCACTAATGTGTGAAAGGCTATCGGAATATATTGAACCAAGCCTAAAAGACCAGTTTTACACCGTCGGCCTGCTTTCTTGCCTTGATGCATTTTTTGATCAATCACTAAGCGATATCGTCTCTCATATTTCATTAGCACCGGGAATAAATGATGCGCTCACTCTATTAAAAGGTAATGCCGGACTTGCCCTATCCACCACAATTGCCTTTGAACAGTCTGAATGGCAAAAGTTAGACTGGACAGCATTAGCCAAATTCGAGTTAAATGCTAAACAAATCAATGAGATCTATTTC
>NZ_LWGJ01001824.1:0-947 GCF_001635845.1 Oleiphilus sp. HI0132
TGTGATCGCAGAGAGCTTTCAGGATGTGGGCGGCAACACGACGCGCTTTATTGTTTTGGCTAAGCAAGCTATTGATGCCGACTATGATCCGAAGCAGCATTATATTTCGAGCTTGTTGTTTTCGGTCAGAAATATACCGGCGGCTTTGTATAAGGCTCTCGGTGGTTTTGCCACCAACGGTGTCAATATGATCAAGCTTGAGAGCTATATGGATGGTGGAACCATGGAAGCGAGTCATTTTCATATTGATGTCGATGGACATTATCGTCAGCAAGCGCTTCAGAATGCTTTGGAAGAATTGAACTTTTTCGCGAAGGAGGTACGGATATTGGGTTCGTATCCGGCGCATAAGTATCGTCGGAAGCATGAGTTTGTGTGAGATTTTTGTAGGCGGCCCCGCCTTGTCTACTTCGGATTATTCCCATACATACAAAAAGCCTCATATGAGGCTTTTTTTGATTTCATTACGTTTAGAAGTTGCGAACTAAACGCAAACCAAAGGTTCTTGGTGGGTTGATGTCTTTGGTTACACCGACACTATCCAGGCTTAAAGGGCTACCAGGAAACTCTCGAGTGGAAGTTGAATACGCTTTATTCGTTAGGTTTTCAACGTAAACTTCTGCTTCCCACATTTCATCTGCACTCTCATAACCGAACCTCGCATTCACTAAAGCATAAGCCCCCTGATAAGAGGTTTCATGGTTCGGCGCAGTAAAGTACTGCTCATCCTGCCACGCATACTCCAAGCGGTAACTTAACGTACCACTTGGCAAGTCATGAAAGTACTGGCCAGCCAAACTAACTTTATGAGCTGGAGATGCAACCATATCATCCCCAGAAGCATCCTGTTCAGGCTGAGCAATCGAGCTATCAGCGTTTACAACTGGCGGAATGATATAATTATCATATTCTGCATTCAAAAACGCATAATTCATTTCTATCGCCAG
>NZ_LWGJ01001825.1:0-519 GCF_001635845.1 Oleiphilus sp. HI0132
CGCAGCTTCTTCACCTTTGTTACCCGCTTTGGTGCCGGCACGTTCAATCGCCTGCTCAATGGTGTCCACCGTCAGAACGCCAAAGGCAACAGGAATACCTGTATCCAATGATACGGCACCCAAACCTTTCACACACTCTCCAGCAACATACTCGAAGTGAGGCGTACCGCCTCTGATCACCGCTCCTAAAGCAACCACTGCGTCATACTTTTTAGTTTCAGCAACACGTTTCACGGCTAAAGGCATTTCAAATGCGCCAGGAATGCGGAATATCTCGATATCACTCTCATCAATACCGTGACGTACCAAAGAATCCACCGCACCTTCTAGCAAGCTTTCTACCACAAAGGAGTTCCATCGTGTCACGATAATCGCAAACTTTGCACCCGTCGTATCTCTAAAATCACCTTCATAGGTTTTAATATTTCGCATAAGACCTTTCTCTTTAGTATGTTACCGTTCTTAAAATTCGTTTCGTTTTATTTCAATAGCCACTTCATCAAGAAGCTGTATATGGAA
>NZ_LWGJ01001826.1:0-966 GCF_001635845.1 Oleiphilus sp. HI0132
AATAATCGTTGTTAGAAAGAAAAATCTGAAGCAGGCAGCATAGCAAAAAAAATGCATGCTGGCACCAAATGGCGAATCTTCAATACGAAACTATAAGATTGGAAAAATCAGTCTATGCTTACTTAAAAGCCAACCGTGAATACCTGAATAAACTATGAAACTGCCGCTGTTACCGCTCAATGCTATTGTCTGTCCGCAAGGTCGTATTCCTTTGCAGATTTTTGAGCCGCACTATTTAGATATGATTGCTGATTCGATGAAGCAAGGCGAAGGCTTTGTGGCAGTGTTGATGTGCAGTGAAAATGCACCGACTGAACACGTGCGAGAAGGGCAGTTCTATGAACTTGGCACGCGTGTTCAAATTGTAGATTTTGGCAAGACGCCTAGTACCGGGGTGTTAAATCTGACGGTTGAAGGTCTGGAACAAGTCAAACTATCCTCACTTGAAGAACGTGAAAATGGCGTCTGGTATGCCGAGCTTGAGGCTATTGGTGAAGAGCAGCATATTGACTTGCCCGAGGAGTTTGATGAGCTGCGTGTGGTACTGCAGGCTCTGGTCAAACACCCCTTTGTTCGCGATTTGAATATGGATATTGATTATGAAGATGGGCGCCAAGTAGGCTGGCGCTTGACTGAGTTACTGCCGCTAGGCAATAAACAGAAACAGCATCTTTATGAAATGAGCGACCCGCTTCAGCGTCTGCAAGCAATCTCTCGTCAAATTTCTGATATGGTTACTTAGGCCGTATAAATCTTGAGTCTTGATCAGACGGCTCTGCGTTTAGGGGCGTAACTGGTAAGCCTGCAAGGCTTCTGGAAAGAAATAAAGCTGATAGCCAATTAAGATGCCGAGCCATAGACAAAGTGCTGTCATAACCGCTTTCTTTTCAACAGTGATATCTCGACGGTTCGCGGCGTCATAAGCTTGGTGAGTGCTATATAACACTCTACTAATTCCACAAATCG
>NZ_LWGJ01001827.1:0-805 GCF_001635845.1 Oleiphilus sp. HI0132
GCTGCTAAAGCTGAAATTGAGCAAGAAAAGAATCGCGTGAAAGAAGAGCTTCGCGCTGAAGTATCTGCAATCGCAATTGCGGGCGCAGAAAAGATTCTTGGATCTTCAATCGATGCAAGCAAACATGGTGAGTTACTCGATCAGCTTGCCTCAGAAATTTAAGTTTTGAGAGTGGATGATGGCAGAATCAATTACGATTGCCCGACCCTACGCTAAAGCCGCTTTTCAGGCCGCGAAGGATAAGGAAGCTTTGACAGTTTGGTCAGACATGCTTGCTTATTCTTCTGCAGTAGCTATGGACGAGAACATGAGTGTTGTTCTAGACCACCCAGCATTGACAAGTGAGCAAAAAGCACAGCTTTTCATCGAATCATGTGGTGATAAGTTAAATGATGAAGGTAAAAACTTTATCGTTGTGTTGGCTGAAAATGACCGATTAGAGTTACTTTCAGAGATTGCTCAATTGTTTGAAGGTTTCAAAGCACAGCTAGAGATGTCAGTAGACGTCGATGTGGAGAGTGCTTTTGAACTGGGCGGTGAACAACAAGATAAGCTTGCACAAGTACTAAGTAAGAAACTAGATCGTAAAGTCGTTGTTACATCGACTGTAAATGAGTCGTTGATTGGTGGCGTAATTATCCGCACCAACGATCTAGTCATCGATGCTTCTGTCCGTGGCAAAATTGCAAAATTGGCCGAAGCGGTTAGTGCTTAGGTAGCAGATTCAGATTTGAGGATTTAACGCATGCAACAGCTAAACCCAGCTGAGATCAGCGAAATTATTAAGAAGCGCATCGAAACTCTC
>NZ_LWGJ01001828.1:0-757 GCF_001635845.1 Oleiphilus sp. HI0132
GGTAACTCAACAAACTGATAGTGCTACTTTCTACTCATGGAAAGTACCGTTCCAAACGAAGTAAGGGATTTCAGTTTAACTAATCGACATTTTCGTATCTAATAGGCGCTAGCTTCTAGCATCATCATATAGTTTCTCAATGATGCTGCTGCAGTGCCAACTAACAAGATAACAAGACCGAGGACAATATCCATGCTATCTAACCTTTCTGCTCGCGGTGTAAAGAAATCCATCGCGATATTATCCTGCTTTACTGCCTTGAGCCTCTCAGGCAACACCTTTGCAGAAACACCTCAAGAAAAAGGTTTAGCTATCGCCATTGAATCTGATAAGCGAAACACTGGTTGGAAGGACTCTACTGCTGACATGACGATGACCTTACGCAACAAACGTGGTGAAGAAAGTGTTCGTGTTTTGCGCGTAAAATCCCTCGAAGTCGAAAATGATGGTGACAAAGGCTTAACCATATTTGATGAGCCTAAAACTGTTCGTGGTACTGCTTTACTGACGTTCTCGCACAAAGTTGATGCGGATGATCAGTGGTTATTCCTACCAGCACTAAAGCGTGTTAAGCGAATCGCGTCTAAAAACAAGTCTGGCCCATTCATGGGAAGTGAGTTTGCCTTCGAAGACTTAAGCTCACAAGAAGTTGAAAAGTATAGCTATGAGTACTTAAAAGACGAAGCGTGTGGCACAGAAACCTGCTTTGTTGTTAAACGCTTCCCAACAGATAAAAACTCTGGCTACACAAGCCAAA
>NZ_LWGJ01001829.1:0-1519 GCF_001635845.1 Oleiphilus sp. HI0132
GACGCCTGCTGAGCTTGAAACAAACGAAAAGCATAAAAAGCACAAGAAGAAAGAAAAAGTGCCTGTTGTGGATGAGGACGAAGCTCCGAAACGCAAGCATGTTAAGTCTGCCGGACACAGAGCGCCTCGTCAGCGAGATGAAGATCTATCAACAATCAGTTTAGATGTTCTTATCGATGAAGATGAGCCGCAGCCACGTAAGCTAAAGTCTAAAAAGAAGAAAGTAAAACGTACTCATGCTTTCGAGAAACCGGTGTCGCCTGTGGTTAGAGAAGTAAATATCGGTGAGTCAATCATCGTAAGTGAATTGGCAGACAAGATGTCTGTTAAGAGCGCCGTTGTGATTAAATCACTGATGGGTATGGGCGTTATGGCAACGCAGAACCAGTCTATTGACCAAGAAACTGCAGTGCTTGTTACTGAGGAGTTAGGTCATACAGTGAAATTGGTTGCTGAAGATGCGATCGAAGCTGAAGTGATTGAGAGTATCGATTACGCAGGTGAAGAGACGCCTCGTGCGCCAGTTATCAGTGTAATGGGTCACGTTGACCACGGTAAGACCTCTCTGCTTGATTATATCCGTAAAGCGAAAGTAGCTAGTGGAGAGTCAGGTGGTATTACACAGCATATTGGTGCTTATCACGTAGAGACCGGTCATGGCATGATCACCTTCCTGGATACGCCAGGACACGCAGCCTTTACAGCTATGCGTGCACGTGGTGCGAGCAGTACTGATATTGTTATTCTGGTTGTAGCAGCCGATGATGGCATGATGCCACAAACCGAAGAAGCGATTCAGCATGCGCGATCAGCAAATATGCCGATCGTTGTTGCGGTAAACAAAATGGATAAAGAGCAAGCAGATCCTGATCGTGTTAAAAATGAACTAGCGACGAAAGAAGTTATCCCCGAAGACTGGGGTGGCGATGTCCAGTTTGTAAACGTTTCTGCGCATACCGGTGAAGGTATTGATGCTTTGCTTGATGCTGTATTGCTTCAAGCTGAGCTTCTAGAGTTAACAGCTGCCAAGAACGTTCCGGCAAAAGGTGTTGTTGTGGAATCTAGCCTTGATAAAGGCCGTGGTGCTGTATCAACAGTATTGATACAGAACGGTACACTTCGTGGTGGTGATATCGTTATTGCGGGCATGTGTTACGGTCGCGTTCGAGCGATGCTTGATGAAAATGGTCAGCCAATTAAAGATGCAGGCCCGTCTATTCCAGTTGAGATACTGGGTCTTAATGGCACGCCTGATGCGGGTGACGAGTTTGTTGTTGTTGAGAGCGAGCGAAAGGCACGTGAAGTAGCTGAGTTCCGCGAAGAGAAGAGCCGAAAGGATCGCTTGCAGCGTCAACAGGCTTCTAAGCTTGAGAACATGTTTAGCAATATGGGCCAAGATGAAGTTCGTACTTTGAACGTTGTTCTGAAAACTGACGTGCGTGGTTCTTTGGAGGCGCTGACGGCATCATTGAATGACATTGGTAATGAAGAAGTTCAAGTAAGAATCGTGGGTAGTGGT
>NZ_LWGJ01001830.1:0-800 GCF_001635845.1 Oleiphilus sp. HI0132
AACTCCCGAAGCATTAGCACCCTTTAAAGTAGACCTTACACAAGCCTTTCCTCAGTTAGCAACAGTGAGCTCGGACAGCCTTGATGCCAAAGTGCTGATCAACACATTTTCTCAAACACATGCTCAGGTCGAAAATAGTATTTTCATGGTCGACCCCTATAACAATCTAATGATGTATTACCCTGAGGGCGTGGAGCCAAAGCATTTAATGGAAGACTTAGAAAGGCTTTTAAAGGTTAATAAACCCAAGCTGTAATAAAAACATCTTTATTCATGATCAATACCCCTCAATAAAAATAATAGAGACGACATGAACAAACTCTTTTTCAGAATCAGCCTGGCCGCCTGTGCGCTGGCTTTATTTGTGATAGTGCTGGGCGCATACGTTCGTCTGTCTGATGCCGGATTGGGCTGTCCAGACTGGCCGGGATGTTATGGCACGCTCATTGCCCCAAGTGATAGCAATGACATTCAAGCTGCCAACGAAGCCTACCCGGAACGCCCATTTGAAGCCGACAAAGCCTGGAAGGAAATGATTCATCGTTACTTTGCCAGCACTTTGGGCTTATTAATCCTGGCAATGGCAGCTATTGCNATTAAGCGCAGAAAAGAACAAGGTCAGCAACTCACGCTTCCCCTAATTCTACTCGTAGTCGTCTGCTTTCAAGGCGCACTAGGGATGTGGACCGTCACCATGCTACTAAAACCCGCAATTGTTACGCTTCACTTGCTTGGGGGAATGTTAACTTTAGCCCTGCTTTGCTGGGCGATGCTAAGTGATCGACAACAAAAACCTGCTA
>NZ_LWGJ01001831.1:0-581 GCF_001635845.1 Oleiphilus sp. HI0132
CTTGAGCAGATCAATCAAGCGATTGAGAAGTTTACCTCCTTACGTATTAAACAGCGCTTGGAAGACACTCTTGAGCTTCCACCTCTGCCTCAGAGTGCACAAGAAATTATTCGCCTTCGCTCCAACCCTGATGCAGGCGCTGATGAACTGGCAGATATCATCGAAAAAGATCCAAGCCTTGCTGCTCAGGTAGTTAGCTGGGCTTCCAGCTCATTTTACAATGCACCCGGAAAGATCAAGTCAGTTCACGACGCGATCATCAGGGTATTGGGCTTTGATATGGTGATGAACCTGGCAATGGGTTTAGCTCTGGGAAGAACACTAAAAGTTCCTAAGGATGAGCCAAAAGGTTATGCCCCCTATTGGCAGCAAGCCATGTGGCTAGCTCTAGGTACGACCTCAATTCTAAGCAAAATTGACCCGACTTATCGCCCCAGTTTCGGCTTGTCTTATCTTTCGGGCTTGCTGCATAACTTTGGTTATTTGGTGCTTGCACACGTCTTCCCGCCTCACTTCTCGTTGATGTGTCGCTATATTGAAGCAAACCCCCATTTAGACAGTGGCTATATTGAGCACTTCTT
>NZ_LWGJ01001832.1:0-692 GCF_001635845.1 Oleiphilus sp. HI0132
CGCTTTATTTCTTCTGCTTGCTTAAACGACTCCTGCGCTTGTTTTTCAAACTGGCTGAATTGGTTTTGTGCTGGCTCAGCACTGAGTACCAATTGATGCTTCTTTGAAAGTTCTCCAGCGATCTCTAGCCAGGATAGAGACTCTTTCTTCATGACTGACAACACTTGAGCGGAGGGTGTTAGATCTGGTGTATCGAGTTTAGCTAGCTGTTCCTTTAGTGCCGACTTATAACGTTGGTCGCTCGTTGCCTGGTCTAGTACTTCGGCAAGACCTTGCATGCCTTTTAGAAGCTCAAGCCCCCAGCTACTTAGCGTTCGCTTTTGTGATTGGTCGGTGAGTTCAAGTCCTGGTCTTCTACCTTCATTGACGACCAGGTCAAAGTTACTATCGAGATATTCACATTCCTTATCGCCAATTACCGGAGAGTCCTGGAGTAAGCAAAAGCTCAGGAATATATCCATAAAGTCGACCTGTCTGTCAGAAATTCCCAATGGTAAAAATGGGTTCAAATCCAGGCAGCGTACCTCGATATATTCGACTCCGCGTTCGTTGAGTGCATGCCGTGGCGTTTCGCCTGACAGTGCACTGCGCTTTGGTCGGATTGAGCTGTAATATTCGTTCTCGATTTGCAGAATATTCGTATTGATCTGAAGGTAAGCGTCACCTTTCTTTAGCCCAAGCTCTTGGTATGG
>NZ_LWGJ01001833.1:0-831 GCF_001635845.1 Oleiphilus sp. HI0132
CGCTTCAAGGGTATGGATAATGGTGATAATCACAGTCAGCTCACTAAAGATAAAGTTTAGCCACGTCATTCGTTGTGGCAGAAAATGCTATGATTCTTACCTTAGTTCCTTTAAGAGCTCCCTTAAGAAATGCTTCCCTAGTAGCAGTATTTATAGCACTTATATTAACGTTATCTTTAACTGTCGTATAGTTTAATTTTGAGACCAGTTTGCCAAAAACAACTAGTGAACGCTATTGACAGCTTATCGCCGGGCTTGCGGTTCAATATAGGTAGTGTTGTTGAGAGTTAATGCACTCATTGGGTGCCTGGGATATACTGCAAGCAGTTTAAGAATATTACTTACCTTCAATAAGAGGCCTTATGTCGGAACAAGAAAATACTTCACAAATGCTGGTCGATATAAGTGGTGATCTACTCTATTCAGCGGGCAGTGCGAGTGAATTACAGTCACGTCTAGATATGCTTGTTGTTGCCTGGAATATGTCCTTGCTTTCTCGCGCTGATAGAGCGCTGAAAATGAAGCGTTTTATACGTAAACAGAAAGGCGCAGCCCCAAGTAAGGATGCATTAAAAAGCTTAGAGGGCGAGATAAAAAAGATTGTTAAGCGCAAGCTGGATTTGTATCCAGGCCTAGACACCGAGTTAGTGAGAGCCGAGGCGCTTATTCAGTCCCAGGATAGTTTTGAAATTAAAGTCTACTTCAAAGACAAGGAAGAAGAAGCGAAGCAAGAACAAGCAAAATATACGATTACTCGCTTAAATGAAGAAATGGCAACTCGAGAGCTCAGCGACCTAAGTAAGCTAGGAATCAAGTAAATATTTTAATGCC
>NZ_LWGJ01001834.1:0-1223 GCF_001635845.1 Oleiphilus sp. HI0132
TGGTGGCGGTGGAGCTGCCCCTGGAACTAATGGTGGTCAAGGCGGTGGAGTAGGGCCTGAGTTAGTAATCGAGTTTAGAGAGGCACCTCTAGACCCAAAGGTTTTTAATCTGCTTTCAAATGATAGAAGTACAGAAAATCACTTTAACCCTGAAGAAAAGTTAAGCATAACTTGGATGACAACGGTTAAATATTCGGATGACACTACGTTAGGTGTTAATCAAAGAGAGCTTTACCAAGCAAAGGTCTATCTGAGTGATAATGATATTATTGAGATTGATAATGATCTGGAGTTGTTCACTATCCAGTGTTCTTTCCCAATGGCATTGGGAGCAGATTATGGGTGTAGTGAATTCGCTTCATTTGAAAGTGTATATGCAAAGGATAATTTGAACCAATTTTCTACAACAAGTATTCCTTTAAATAAGCCTGAAGGTATCCAAAATCATGTTGTCGATGCAACGGATTTTCTGGATATTATTCCAAAAGATGCCAATGTTATAATAGAGACCTGCTTGATATCTGAGCCTGACAATTGTGCAGAGGCATCTGTTGCAATTGAGTTATACTAGCCAAACATCCCTGATGCATAATAGAAAAAAAATGAAGGCAGTTTTTTTGAAAAGACCTATAGAGATTCCTTTCTGTGAAGACATAGATGGTTTAACCGATGCTGTAGAACTCATGCTGGACCTAGTTCAAACCAACATTGATAAAGGGTTCATCCTGGATATAGACGCTGTTTTCGAATATGCGCAAGATGGTTTTACTCTGGTTACCTTTAACCTTTTAGTTAAGAATCTCAATAAAACGCTTTCCGATCAGGCAAGGGCAGTCACTCAAACTTTCACTGTGCATTAATTTAACCTGGTCAGCTGTCTGGAACCCGTGTCTTCTGCGTCGAAATTAGATCATTATAGAGAGCTCGCGGGACCAATTATTCATGCAGTTATCCTCGAAACGGGGAAAAATGATGTGAAGCTGATACGGAAAAAACTAAACCAGGCTTACCCATTTGAAGCTAGGTGTGGACAGGCTTATCGAGCCTGGTTATCAGAAGTACATTCCCAACTTGGCTTTACCTTACGAAGAAAAAACAGTTCAGAAAAACAATTAGACCTGTTCGATCAACCTTAATTATTCTTCTTCGACGGCCTCTAGAACGGATTCAACAGAAGCTGTAGCTAAGCCATCAACATTGACTGAGAAGTTGGGTTTCCCTAG
>NZ_LWGJ01001835.1:0-1101 GCF_001635845.1 Oleiphilus sp. HI0132
ACTAGTATGGAGCTATCGGTTGTTATGGGCTTGGCTGTATGTGCAGTATGTGGCCTATCTAACTTGTTTGTATCCGTAATTCGTAGCCAAATACCTTCGAACATACGAATCATTGTTCAAATGACTATCATTGCTTCGTTGGTAATTGTTGTTGATCAGGTTCTCAAGGCCTATGCCTATGAACTTAGTAAGCAGCTTTCAGTTTTTGTGGGCTTGATTATCACGAACTGTATCGTAATGGGGCGTGCTGAAGCGTTTGCAATGCAAAATGGCCCAGGCATGAGTTTCCTGGATGGCATAGGTAATGGTTTAGGATATGCCGTTATTTTGCTATTAGTCGCTTTTGTACGTGAATTGTTTGGTTCAGGCATGTTGTTTGGCATCGAGCTTATGCCTACCGTTAACAATGGTGGCTGGTATGTACCTAATGGTATGTTGCTGCTTCCTCCAAGTGCTTTCTTTATCATCGGTTTGCTTATTTGGGGCTTAAGGCAATGGAAGAAAGACCAGGTAGAGCCTGCTGATTACAAAATCTCGTCTCACTCTGTTAAGGAGGCGTTCTAATGATCGAATATTATTTAAGCCTATTTGTTAAGGCTGTATTTGTTGAAAATATGGCTTTGGCATTCTTTTTGGGAATGTGTACCTTCCTTGCGATTTCTAAGAAGATTCAAGCTGCAACCGGTCTAGGTATTGCCGTAGTCGTTGTATTGGCAATCACTGTTCCTGTAAATAATCTTATTTATACCTACCTTCTAAAAGATGGAGCCTTGGCTTGGGCGGGCTATCCTGATGTAGACCTGAGTTTCTTAGGTTTGTTAACTTACATTGGTGTTATCGCTGCTTTGGTACAGATTCTAGAAATGGTTTTGGATAAGTACTTCCCGGATCTGTATAACGCTCTTGGGGTATTCCTACCATTGATCACAGTAAACTGTGCGATCATGGGTGCATCTCTATTTATGGTTGAGCGTGATTATAATCTTGCTGAGAGCACGGTCTATGGCTTGGGTGCTGGTGTCGGTTGGGCTCTTGCGATCGTCGCATTGGCCGGTATCCGAGAAAAGCTCAAGTACAGTGATGTGCCTGAAGGTCTGCGTG